>JBLIOL010000048.1:0-22627 GCA_047639615.1 Planctomycetota bacterium
TCGATCATGGCCTGCTTGACCGGATCGATGCGCATGAACCAGGTGTCCATGGCCATGTAGATCAGCGGCGAATCGCAGCGGTAGCAGTGCGGGTAGCTGTGATCCATGGTCTTGTGCTCAACCACTAGGCCAGCCGCCTTCAGGTCCTTCATGATGACCTTGTCGGCCTCTTTGAACCCAAGTCCCGCGTAGGGCGGCACAAGCTCCGTGAAGCGCCCGTCCGGGCCGATGGGCCGGAATATCGGCAGGCCCGCGGCCTTACCCACCACGAAGTCTTCCTCGCCATAGGCGGGTGCCTGGTGCACGAGTCCGGTGCCGTCGTCGGTGGACACGTAGTCCGCCAGCAGCACGCTGTACTGATTCTCAGACTCCACGGGCTGGAACTCGAACAGGGGCTCGTAGTGCAAGCCCGCGAGCTCGCTGCCCTGCATGCGGCCGACGATGTCGGCCTCGTCCAGATCGGGGAAGTAGACGGAAGCGCGGCCCGCGGCGATGATCGCGTTGCGGCCCTCGGCTTGCTTGATCTCGAGGTACTCGACCTCCGGGCCCGCGGCCACGGCCGTGTTCGAGGGCAAGGTCCAAGGCGTCGTGGTCCAGACCCAGAGCTCCGCCTCCGGGCGCTCCACCAGGGGCAAGCGCACGGTCACGCTGGGATCCTGGCGATCCTTGTAGCCGCCCGGCTGATTGAGCTCGAAGTTCGAGAGCGGCGTGCCGCAGCGCGTGCAATAGGGCTGCACGCGGAAGCCCGGGTAGATCAGGTCCTTGTCCCAGAGGCTCTTGAAGACCCACCAGACCGACTCCATGAAGTCGCGGTCCATGGTGCGGTAGCCGGATTCAAAATCGACCCAGCGGCCCATGCGGCGGATGGTGCGCTTCCATTCCTCGGTGAAGCGCAACACGACACCGCGGCAGGCCTCGTTGAAGTCGTGGATGCCATAGGCCTCCACATCGCGCTTCTCCTTGAGTCCGAGCTGCTTCTCGGTGACATTCTCCACGGGCAAGCCATGGCAGTCCCAGCCCCAGCGGCGCTCCACGCGATAGCCGCGCATGGCCCAGTAGCGCGGAACCACGTCCTTCAGCACGCTGGCCACCAAGTGACCGTAGTGCGGCAGGCCGGTGGCGAACGGCGGGCCGTCGTAGAAGGAGAAGCTCTTGGCCGGATCCTTCTCCTCAACGCTGCGCTCGAAGATGCGCTCCGCATCCCAACGGTCCAGCCATTTGTCCTCGAGTTCGGGGAACGATACGTTGGGTTCGACGGGGCGCAGGGGCATGGTTCTAGGGATCTAGCGAGATTGGGCCCATGGGGCCGGTGGATGTACGTGACACGACTGCGAACCGACTTAGGGGCGCTCGACGCCCTCGAGGATGCTGTCGATGCCGAGCTGATTGAACTCCTCCCGGCGGGACTCGCGGTAGCGGCCTTTTAGGCCCAGCTCCGTACGTCCCATGGAAGCCAACAGCTCGATCACAAAAGGGCTCGTGTGCTCTTCCGTGTTGAGCTCATCGAGGATCGGACGACGCGGCTTACCCGAGCGCCAGATGCGCTTGAAGATGTCCCGCAGAAAATCCACGTCCTCCGGCGGCACGCCGTTGCGCTGCAGGCCGACCAGGTTGATGCCGCGTACGCGCGCCTCGTGACCTTCGACGATCATGTAGGGCGGCACATCACGCGCGATGCGTGTCATGGCACCAATATAGGCGTAGGCGCCGATGGTGGTAAAAGCCACCGCGCCGGACATTCCGGAGAGGTTGGCGCAGCTCTCGACGCGGCAGTGACCAGCGAGTAGCACACCATTACCGAGGATGATCTTGTTCTCGAGCTCGCAGTCGTGGGCCACGTGGCTGCAGGCCATGAGCAGATTGTCATTGCCCATGCTCGTCACTCCGCCACCTTTGATGGTGCCGCGGTTGACGGTCACGAACTCGCGCACGGTGTTGCGGTCGCCGATAATCAGCTTGGTGGGCTCACCGCGATAAGAGAGATCTTGGGGAGCGTTCCCGAGGGCCGCCTGCCCCACGATGATGTTCTCTTCGCCGATGTGCGTCACGCCCTCGACCACCACCTGGGGGCCGATACGCGTGCGATCGCCGATGGTCACGAAGGGCCCGACCATGGTGTATGGCCCGACCTCCACATCCACGCCCAATTGGGCGGTGGGCGCCACGACGGCGGTGGGATGAATTAGGGTCGACATGGCTAGGACTCGATCATGGTGAACATCAGAATGGCTTCACAGACGGGCCGGCCCGCCACACTTCCCTTGCTGCGCACTTGGACGGTATCGCCCTTGATGCGCAGGGTCTCGACCTCGAGGCGTAGCTGATCGCCGGGGGTCACGGCGCCGCGCAGCTTGACCTTGTCCATGGACCAGAGCACGGCCAGCTTGCCCGAGTACTCGAGCTTGCGTAGGAGCAGCATGCCCGCCAGCTGGGCCATGGCCTCCAACTGCAACACACCGGGCATCAACGGCACTTCGGGGAAGTGGCCCTGGAAGTAGGGCTCGTTGATAGTCACGTTCTTGAGCGCTACCGCGCGCTTGAAACCCTCCACCTCGATCACGCGATCGATCAAAAGGAAGGGGTAGCGGTGAGGCAGCATCTTGACGATCTCGCGAATGTCCATGCCGGACTCGCGCTGGATCAAACCGCCTGTCTCCTGGGCTTGCATCAGCTCCACCAGGCGCTGCACCAACATGGCGTTGGTCTTGTGTCCGGAGCGCGTGGCGATCACGTGGGCGTGCAGGTCGGCCCCAAGCAGGGAGAGGTCGCCCAGGAGGTCCAGCAGCTTGTGCCGCACGGGCTCCTCGGGCATGCGCTGCACCGTGTCGGGATCGCCGAGCACCAGCGTGTTCTCACGGGTAGCGCCCTTGCCCAGGCCCATGGCCTGCAGGGCCTCGACCTCGCTCGCCAGGCAGAAGGTGCGCGCCTGGGCGATCTCTGCTTCGAAGGCCTCGGGGGTCACATCCAGCTGGAAGGAGCCGTTCTTGACGCCGGGCTCATCGAAGGTAGCCACGTACTGCAAGGTGAGTAGGGGCTTGTCCGAGGGCAAGGCCACCAGGGTGGCGTCACCGTCGCGCACGAAGACCGGCTCCTCGACCTTGAAGAACTTGGCGTCGGCGCGCTGCTCCACCGTGCCCGCTTGTTGCAGTCCCTGCAGGAAGGGCATGGCACTGCCGTCCGCGCCGGGGAACTCGCCGCCGCTGACCTCCACGCGCAGGTTGTCCACGCCCAAGCCGCGACAAGCGGCCAGGAAGTGCTCCACGGTCTCCATCTCCACACCCGAGCGCAGCAATCTGGTGCGCCGGTCCTTGTGGGATTGATAACGGATATGGGCCGGGATACTGGGGGCATCATCGAGGTCCGTGCGCACGAACTCGATGCCCGTGTCGATGCCCGCGGGTAACACGCGCGCGGTGACGGTCTCGCCCGAATGCAGGCCTACGCCCGTAAATTCCGCTGCTGTGCGCAGGGTGCGTTGCTTGCGGGTCATGCCTGATCTTCCTCGAGTGCGGCCAAACGCCGCTTGAGACTGCGCAACTCTTCCACCAGCTTGGGCAGGGCCGCATAGGCGCGCATGGCGTCGCCCTTGGGCATGGCGGGGAAGCCCCACACATCCTGCCCGGCAGCCACATCCTTGAAGACCTTAGTGCCTCCACCGATGCGCGCGCCATCGCCCAGGCTGAGGTGCCCGGCGACGCCTGCCTGCCCGGCGAGGATCACTCGCTGGCCGAGGCGTGTGGATCCAGCCACTCCTGTCTGGGCGATGAGCAAACAGCTCTCCCCCATCTGTACGTTGTGGGCCACATGCACCAGGTTGTCGATCTTGGTGCCGCTGCCAATGCGCGTAGCTCCGAAGCGCGCGCAGTCGATGGTGGCGTTGGCGCCCACCTCGACCCGCTCGCCCAGGATGACCGTGCCGCCCTGGGGGGTCTTGACCCAGCCTTCGGCGGTGGGTTCAAAGCCGAAGCCATCCGCGCCAATAACCACGCCCGCGTGCAGGATGCAGTCCGCGCCCATGCTCACGCCCGCATAGAGCACCACGCCTGGATGCAGTTCGCAGCCAGCGCCGATATGTGCGTTACGGCCCACGCTCACCCGGCTGTGCAGCACGCAGCCTGCGCCCAACTCGGCGCCGGCCGAGACCACACACAGAGGTCCCACATGAACATCAGCAGCCAGCTGTGCATCCGCATGCACGACGGCGCTCGGATGGATGCCCGGCTGCGGCCGCTCCGCGGGCGGAGAGAAGGCCAAGATCACCTGGCTGAAGGCGCGACCGGGATTGGCGCAGCGCAAGAGCGTCGTCTCGCCGACGGACACATCCAAGTCCTCCGCCACCAAGACTCCCGCGGCCTGTGTCTTATCCAGGTCAGCCCGGTAGCGGCTCTCAGCCAGAAAGGAGATCTCCTGTGCCCCCGCTTCCAACAGACCGGCCGGCCCTAGGACCACCCGAGTTCCATCGCCTTCGACGCGGGCGCCGCATAGCTCAGCTATCTCTGTGAGTGTGTAGGAAGGCATAGGGCCAGGAGCCGGTGAGGCTCGCGACGTCCTACGGAGCGGACGTCGGGATGGGTGGGGCCTGGACAGATGATGGACCCGACCCGGGGTGCGTGTCAATCGAGCACGTGCCCTAGGGGAGGATTCCTAGGGGAGTACCGGGCCTGGGTCGGCAGAGGCTAGCGCAAGCTGACGCGGAAGCTGAAGACCTGAAGGTCATCGCCTTCGCCGTCCATCAGGGGCCAGCCAAAGTTGAACACCAGCGGAATCGGGCTGGTCAAGCCCAGGCTGATGCCCACGGATGCGCGCATATCGTCTAGGTCCAGATCCCAGGCATCCACGCCCAAGACCCCGAAGTCCAGGAAGGGCCCGCCGCGGAAGATCTCCTGGCGACGGGTGGTGCCGGCCAGAGGGGACGAGAAGAGGGTGCGCCGGTACTCGAGAGTACCGGAGATGACCGTCTCGCCACCCAGGCTGTACTTGCCGTCATTGGGGCCGACTCGGCGGAAGCGGAAGCCTCGTAGACGTGAGGAGCCGCCCAGGAAGAAGCGCTCGCTGTAGGGCACGAAGGGCGTGTCCCCGTAGGCGTCAGAGACGCCCACGTGAAAGCCGGTATACATGCCAGAGCGGATGTCCTCTTCCGACTCGCCAAGCAACCAGTAGTAGTCGTGATGGACTTCGGACTTGATCATGTCCACGTCCTCACCCAGGACCCCGCCGAAAGCGGTGGTGCTCCAGCGTGTGGACGAGCCCTCGCGCGGGTACTGACGGTTGTCCAACTTGTTGACGCGTAGGTCCAACTGCAGGCCAAGGAAGTCGAGCTCGCCTTCGCTCGCGATCAGGGTCCTCGGAAGCGCATCGTCCGGATCCAAGTTGCGGATCTTGACACTCTGGGTCACAGGGCCGATCTGCACCGAGGTGTCGGCTTCCTCGAACAGGTGACTAAGGTAGACGTGGAAGCGGTTGCGGCTCTCATCGTGACTACGCCAAACGCGATCCCGCCCGGAAGCGTTGAAGCCCCAACCACTTCGATTGAAGTGCGAGCGGAAGGCATCGGGCTCCGAGAAGCCCGCGCTCCAGGAGTCAATTTCGGATCCCGGTGAGGCACGCATGGAGAAGCGCTGGCCAGCCCCGTGGAAGGCGCGCTTGTCGAAGATCTCGCCAAAGGCCGAAGTGATGCTACTAGGGGGCGTAGAGATGTCGAAGTTGTCGGCCGTGACCTGCACGATGCCGAGCAAGCCGCCATCGCTGGTCGCGCCGCCGGAGAGGGTCGCGTTGACCACCGTTCCTTGCTGCACCGTGAAGTGCACATCCACCAGGTCGGGATTGCCGTCGACGTTGCGCAACACGAAGCTGGGCTGCGGGTGCGTGGGATCCCGTGGGTCAGAGAAGTAGCTCGTATTGGTCAAGCGGCGCTGGGCTCGCACCAGCTTCTCCTGGTCGACGATTTCGCCAGGCAGTACCAAGACCTCGCGTCGCAGAATGCGATCACGGGTGTTCTCGTTGCCCTCCAGGGATAGCTCGCGCAGCCGCCGTTTATGACCCTGGACAATGCGGTAGGTCAGGTGGACCTGGCGATTTTCCACGTCCCAGAGCTTCTCCGACGGGAGCAAATTGAATCCGCCGCTGCTGTCCGGGTCCTCGTAAAGGTACGCCGCCAGGTAACCCGCAACACCGTAGTGCTCCGTAATGGCCCGGGCATCGTGGCTCACGCGGCTCGCCTCGTAGGCCTCGCCCACTTTTAGCTCGAACAGATCGCGCAGCTCTTGCTCAGGAAAGGCCAGGGCGACGGACTCCAAGGGACCCGATTCCTCGAATGCGTTTCCAGGGCTGCCAGCGAACGACTGCAGGTTGATCGACCCAACCGTCCACAGGGCGCCCTCGTCTACGACCACGTGAACCTTGACGCGGTTGCGCAGATCGTTGAAGTCGTAGTGATCCACTTGCACGCGAACGTCCAGGTAGCCGCGGTCGCGGTAGGCTTGGCGCATGGCCTGCAAGTCGGCCTGAAGTTCCTCTTCAACGAACGGACGCCCGAACCAACTAAGTACGCCACGGCCGGTGGTCTTGACTCCAGCCACCCGGCGCAGGCCGCCCTTCCAGATCCAGAACCCGGAGTCGGGCAGGGTATCGTTGCCGACCAGGTCCAAGCCGATGCAGCGCACCTTGGGCCCCTCGATGACCTGGAAGATCACGTCGTTCACCGGCTGGCCAGGCGTGCTCGGACCCGGCACCCAACGCACCTCGACGAAGTGGAAGCCCTGGGCGCGGTAGGCGTTGTTCAGACGCGCCACCACCAGGTCAGCTTCGTGCACGTAGATAAAGTCGCGGTCACCGATCCCGGCCCACTCCACGATCTTGCTCAGGCTGAAGCTATCGTTGCCGATGAAGCGCGGTTCGATATCGCTGGGAAGCTCGACCACCGGCAAGGTGAGCCGTACGCCGCCCTCCACGTACTCGAAGACGCCGAGCTTGGTGTAGAGGCCAAAGGCTTCGAAGGCGTTGCGCACATCCAGGGGTTGAACGTGCTTACCGATCTCGAGCCCCAGGGCGCGCATGATCGATGGCTTCTTGTAGGTGACCAACCCTTCGAACTCGACCGACACCAGGATCGGCTCATCCGTAATGGGCGTCTGCACGGATTGAGCGGCGGACGCGGGTGCGAGCGCACCCAGGGCCAGCGAGCTGAAAATAGATAGTTGGCAGACGCCGGCCAATGCGCGTCGCAGGATGCGTAGGGCCGGGTATCGTGATTGGGCGAGGCTCAAGGAGAGGCTTGGAGCTTAGAGGCTGATGGGCTCGGCCATGCCGGGCGCCGGGTTGTCGAAGCGCAGGATGCTGCCTTGGAATTGGAGCTTCACTCCACCGGTGGCGCCGTTGCGCTGCTTGGCGATGATCACTTCCGCTTGGCCCTTGTTCTCCTCCGTGCCGGAGTAGTACTCCGCGCGGTAGAGCATCATGACCACGTCGGCGTCCTGCTCGATGGAGCCTGACTCACGCAGGTCGGAGAGCTGCGGGCGCTTGTCCTCGCGGGATTCCACGCCACGGGAGAGCTGAGAGAGCGCGATCAAGGGCACCTCCAACTCGCGCGCCAGCTCCTTCAAGGAACGCGAAATCATGCTGATCTCCTGTTGGCGACTCTCGGCCTTGGCCGTCATCAGCTGCAGGTAGTCGATCACGATCATGTCGAGCCCGTGACGGTGCTTGATGCGCCGCGCGCGGCTGCGCAGGGCCATGATCGAGAGGCCGGGCGTATCGTCGATGAAGAGCTTGGACTCAGCCAACTCCCCCGCCGCCGCGGACAGGTCCGCATAGGACGACGGATCGATTTTGCCCGTCCGCAGGCGGTGAGCATCCACCCGCGCGCGGCTACAGAGCATGCGCTGCACGATGGAGAGCTTGCCCATCTCGAGGCTGAAGAAGAGCACCACCGGATCGTGATCCATGTGGTCGGGCCGGTTCATGGCGGCGCGCTCCATGACGTTGAGCACGAAGGCGGTCTTGCCCATGGAGGGCCGCGCCGCGATGATCGTCATCTCGCCGGGGTTGAAGCCGCCCGTCATCTCATCGAGCTCGAAGAAGCCGCTGGTCAGGCCGGTGAGCTCACCGCGACCGGTCTGGTTCTCGATCTTCAGGAAGGCTTCCTTGATCACATCCGCCATGCCGACCGCACCGCTAGTTTCGCGGCCTTGGCTGAGGCTGAAGATGGCGTGCTCGGAGGTGTCGAGCAGTTCCTGAACGCTCTCCTGATCGGGAGCCGTGGCATTGGCCTTGGTGACCACATCCGTGGCCACGCCAATGATCCCGCGCAGCAAGGACGTCTGCGAAATGATCTGCGCGTGGTGCTGCAGGTGAGCAGCCGATGCGACCGAAGTAGCCAATTCGGCCAGGTAAGCGCTGCCACCCATGGGGGCCAGATCGCCGCTGACCTTGAGGTGCTCCGCCACGGTGGTGATATCGATGCCACCGCCGCGCTCGGAGAGCTGCACGATGGTCTCGTAGATCTTTCCGTGGCGCGCGGCGAAGAAGTCGTCCGGCTTGAGGAACTCGGCGATGTCGAGCAGACGGCCCGGCGCTAAGAGCAAAGCGCCGAGAACGGACTTCTCGGCGGTTTCGCTGTGGGGCGGCACTTGGCCGCGTGGGATGTCGTAGTGGTCGGCCAAGTGGTGTCTCTCTTGCGGTAACTCAGATTAGCTCCAGCGAGGCCGGAGAACCACTACCAAGCACGGCCCCCGAGCGGATCCCCCACGCCCGCCGCCCCAGGGCACTCATGCAGCCAGCGCGCCCTTCCCAAACGGGAAAGACGCGCTGGCGTCAGCCTCCTAGGAGGCCGTGGTGGCTGGGAGCCTGCCTACTCGGCAGCGGCTTCCACTTTCACGGTGATGGTGGCCTCGTGGTCACCAAAGATGTGCACGCGAACCGCGTGCTCGCCGGTGTGCTTGAGGGGCGCCTCAAGGCGCACCTGCTTGTCCTCCACCGGGGTACCAGCGGCAGTCACCAGTGCGGCAATTTGCGTCGCGCTGACGGAACCGTACAGGTTGCCCTTCTCGTCGGCTTTCTCCGTTGCGGTAACCACGAGTTCACCGAGCGTCGCCACCTTGGCGTTCACTTCAGCGTCACGGTTCTCCTCGGCGGTGCGCATGCGCACCGCGCGACGAGCCATCTGCCGCTTGTTCTCGGCGGTGGCGTGCACGGCCAGCTTGCTGGGCAGGAGGAAGTTGTTGGCGTAACCGGGAGCGACGGAGACCACGTCTCCAACTCGACCCAAGTTCTTAATGGTCTCCCGCAGGAGAACTTCTAGGCGTCGTGCCATAGCGTAAACCTCCGCTTAGCCCACGAAGGGCAAAAGGGCTACGTGACGGGCACGCTTGATCGCCTGTTTCAGCTGCTTCTGGCACTGGGCGCAGAAACCTGAACGACGACGGGAAAGGATTTGCCCCTGAGGGGTCAGGAACTTCGAGAGGTACTCGGTTTCCTTGTAGTTGATGATGGGGTCATCGCAGTTCTTGGATGCGATGACGGCTCTTACTCGGCGGGCCATAGCTTAGGACTCCTTGGGCGCGTCGGCCCCTTCGGTGGTGGCAGCGACTGCTTCGTCGGCCTTGGGGGCTGCTTCAGACTTGGCTTCCTCGGCCTTCTCGCCGTCGGCTTCTTCGGCCTTGGGGGCTGCTTCAGACTCGGCTTCTTCGGCCTTCTCGCCGTCGGCTTCTTCGGCCTTCTCGCCGTCGGCTTCTTCGGCCTTCTCGCCGTCGGCTTCTTCGGCCTTCTCGCCGTCGGCGCCTTCGCCTTCCTCGCCTTCACCCTCTTCGTCGGGATCGTCGTCGGTGGCGTCATCGGCCGGGGGCTCGGGGACCACGTAATCGCTGTCCTCTTCCAGAGCAGCGAGCTTGCGCTCCTCCTCGGGAACCTCCGCAACTGCTAGGAGCAGGTAGCGCAGGACGTTCTCCGAGAGGTCGAACTCACGCAGTGCGGGTGCGATGTTCTCGGCGGGCAGCTCGTAGTGAGCCAGGTAGTACGTCGCGCGGTTGTTCCTCTGGATGGGATAAGCGAGGCGCTTCTCCTCCCAGCGACGGAGCGTGTGAACGGTTCCACCGTGCTTGGTCAGGGTGTCGGCGATGATCGCCTTAGCCTTCTTCCAATCGGTTCGGACCACCTGGTTGTCCAGGAGGAACATGCCTTCATAAATCTGAGTCAAAGTAGTTACTTCCTTAGTTAGTTTTGGCGGTCCGCCGTCCGGTCCAGCAACTCATGGTGAGCTGCCGTGGCCTTACGATCAGTCCTGGTTCCAGCGGCTGTGGAACCGCGTCATGCACTCCGAAAGGTCACCATCACGCAGCCAGTCGAGGATTGCCTCGGCCGCCTGCGCTACGGAGATCTCCGCTTCCACCCGTTGATCCTGGGTGAAGGCTTGGAGCACGTGCCGCGCCGCGTCGGTACCTGGGCGACCAATCCCCACCCGAAGGCGGGGGAACACGTCGGTGCCCAGACATTCAAGAATCGAGCGCATTCCGTTCTGCCCACCTGCACCGCCGTGAGGACGGATGCGCAGGCGGCCCAAGTCCAGGTCCATGTCGTCGTACACGACCATGAGCTGGGTCAGGTCAAAGGGCGTCTCCCCCACTGCCAGGAATCGAACCAACGGGCTGAGAGCCTCGCCGGACAGATTCATGAAGGTGCTAGGCTTCACCAGCAAGGCTCGTTCACGCTCCAGATGGAGCCAGTGAAAGTTGCGCTTGCCGGAGTAGCCGGGAAGTCTGGATGCGGATCGAAAGAGCAGTTCGGCGCCACTGGATTCACTCTCGCGAGCATCCGACGCCAGTCGATCGAGCACGTGGAATCCGACGTTATGTCGGGTCCATTCATACTCGGGTCCGGGATTGCCTAGCCCCACGACCAGTCGATCCACCGCGAGGGGGGACTGGGAGGAGCTGGGCATGATTCGGGGGGCAAAGAGAATAACGGCGCCCCGCCAGCCCGCAAGCCCCCTTCGAGAAAGGAGCTCTGGGAGGGCGCAGGACAGCCGCCAGGGGCGGGCTCAGTACGGGCCTAGGCCTCGTCGTCCTCTTCTTCGGAGTCCGCTTCCTCGGCGCTGGCGCCGGAGGGAGCGCTGATCATGGCGATCTCGGTCTCGGGGTCAGCAGCCAGGCTGATGCCCTCGGGCAGGACCAAGTCCTTGGCACGCACGTGGGTGCCGATGGTCAGACCAGCAACCGAAACCTCGATCCCGTCAGGGATCAGCGACGGGATGCAGGAGATGGCGAGGTGGGTCACAGAGTGCGTCAGGACGCCCTCAGCCACCATTCCGACGAAGTTCAGGGCCACTTCAGACTCGGTAGCAACGCCGCGGACGACGCGCTTGAACTCCACGTGCAGGATGCGGTCTCCCATGGAGTCCCACTGCAATTCGCGGATCACAGCGGCCTCGGAGGTGCCGTCGAAGTCCAGGTCGAAGAGGTGAGCGTGCTGCCGGCGTGCGGTCAGGAACGCGTACTCGTCGACGGAGAGGTCGATGTGCGGGTGGTCGGCATCAGCCTGCAGGCTGGCGGGCACGCGGCCTGCGTTGCGGAGGGCACGGGCGGATCGGGAGCCGACTTTGTCACGCTTCGTGGAAGCGAGGGTGGCGCTACTAGACATGGGATCTCTGGATGGTTCGTCGTCCCCGAGGCCCGATCTAGGGCTCTGCGGGGTACGCACAGGGATGGATTTCCGCCGATTTAGCGGGCGCGGAGTCTACCCCCGGGGGGCCTACTCGAACAGGGTGCTGACCGAATCTGCCCGGTGAATCGAGAGAATCGCCTTGGCCAACAGGGGCGCCACGGAGCAAACCCGTACGTTCTTGGGGGCCCGTTCCCCCATCGGAATGGTGTCCGTAACCAGGATATGGTCCACAGGGGCCGCATCCAGGCGCTCTACCGCCGGTCCACAGAGGACCGCGTGGGTGACGGCGATGACGATCTGCTTGGCTCCGGCCTTGCGCAACACGGCAGCAGCCTGGGTGATCGAGCCGCCGGTGGAGATCATGTCGTCCACAATCACGCAGTTGCGGCCCTCAACCTCACCGATCACGTGCTCGATGACGGTCTCAGAGCCCGAAATACGGCGCTTGTCGACAATCGCCAGGTCGGCATTCAGCCGCTTGGCGTAGGCCCGGGCCATTTTGGTGCCGCCAACGTCAGGTGTGACAACTACAGGAGCGGTGATATCCAGCTCGCGGATGGCGCTGAGCAGCACCGGACGCGCGTAGAGGTGGTCGACCGGCACGTCGAAGAAGCCCTGAATCTGGGCGGCGTGCATGTCCAGGGTGACCACGCGGTCCGCGCCCGAGGCCACCAGGGTGTTGGCCACGACCTTGGCGCTGATGGGCACGCGGCCCTCATCCTTGCGGTCCTTGCGCGCGTACCCGTAATAGGGGATCACGGCCGTGACCCGCCCGGCGCTGGAGCGCCGCAGGGTGTCTAGCAATAGCAGCAGCTCGACCCAGTTCTCATTCACCGGCGGGCCGGTGGGCTGCAACACGAAGACGTCGCGACCGCGAATGTCCTCATTGACCTTGATATCGACCTCACCGTCGGTGAAGCGGCCTACGAACGCGTCGGCCAAGGGGCGGCCCAGTTCCTTCGCGATGGAAGCCGAGAGGGCCGGGTGAGCCGTGCCAGAGATGAGGGTGAGATCCGAGTGGGGGGACATGGCAGATCGAGGCTGACGGGTGGATCGAGGCTGACTGGTTAGTTGGACCGTAAACGCTTGGCAGGGAGACCGGCCCAGGTCTCTCCCTCCCCCATCTCGGCCTTGCGCGTGATCACCGCACCCGCACCCGTGATGGAATTCTTAGGAACCGTGTTCGGAGCGACCACGATCGTACCACTGCCGATGAAAGCGCCGTCGCCGACCTCGGTGCGGTGTTTCTTTTTGCCATCGTAGTTGGCGAATATCGTGCCGGCTCCAATATTGGCCTTGGCCCCAATATGAGTATCGCCAAGGTACGACAGGTGCTTGGCCTTGGAGCCTTCACCCACGCTGGTGTTCTTGCACTCGGTAAAGTTGCCGATCTCCGCGCGATCGCTCAGCACGGTGCCCACGCGCAAGTGGCTAAAGGGCCCCACGGAGCAGTTAGCGCCGATTTGGACGCCGCTTTCGATGACCACGCTAGGCAGCACCTTAGTGCCAGCACCGATGCTCACGCCATGGTCGATCCAAGCCGTGGAGGGGTCCAGGATCTGCACCCCATTGTCCATATGGTCGGTCAGGATGCGCGTCTGCAGCTCCCAGCGGGCGGCCGCCAGCTGGGTCAAATCGTTGATACCCAGGCCCTCGTCTGCGTCGACGATTTGCACCGGTCGCACCTCGCGCCCAGCCTCTACCGCCATGCCGGGGATATCGGTCAGGTACATCTCGCCCTGGGCATTGTCCTGGCCCAGGCGCGGTAGGTCTTCCAGCAGCTTAGGACCGTCGAAGGCGTAAACACCCAAGTTGCACTCGTCGACCATGCGCTGATCATCGTCGCAGTCCTTCTCCTCGACGATGGCCGAGAACAGGCCCTCGTCGTCGCGGATCAAGCGCCCATAGCCGTGCGGGTCGTCGTAGATGGCGGTCAGGAAGGCCACGCAGCCGTCACCGCCCTCGGCCTGTTGGGCTACCAATTCCTCGATGGTCTCGCCGCGCAACAGCGGCATGTCGCCATAGAGCACCACCACCGTGCCAGGCGACGTGCCCAGGCTCGGAGCAGCCACTTGAACCGCGTGCCCGGTGCCTAGCTGGGGCTCCTGGGTGACGCACACGAGGCGCCCTTCCAGAGCGCTACCGGCCACGGCGGCGTGGGCCTCTTGGGAGACCAAGTCGCCCTGATGGCCCACCACTACCACGATCTTCTGCGGATCGAGGGTCGCGGCCTGATCGAGCACCCAGGCCAGAATCGAACGGCCACAGAGGGGGTGCAGAACCTTCGGGGTCGCGCTCTTCATGCGCGTGCCCTTCCCTGCGGCAAGAATCACCACGGAGACAGGTGAGGACATAGGCCCGATGGGTCGATGGAAGCCGCGATCCGGAGGGGGGGGCATGGGCATGCCAGGCGCGCGCGGGATCGCTAGAAGCGCGGGCCGTGCGGGACCATATCCCGCTGCGCGGGGGCCTGTCAAACTTGAGTCGGTCTCCGCGACGAGCCGCTCTCAACGCCTCAGGCCGGCTGCTCCGGAAAGAGGCCGCTCAGCACCTCGCGCACGCGCTCCAGGTGCTTGCCCGGCACGAAAATATGGTCCCGGCTATAGCCACAGACGGCCCCGATGGGCACGCCGGCCGCCGCCAGCTCGCCGCAGACCTTGGCCAAAAAGCCCACCAGCTCCCAGCCCATGGGCGCCTCGAAGCGGATCCAGCGCAGCCCGCGCTCCACCTGGGCCTGCCCATGGCGCTCCAAAATGGCCTGGCCCGGCCCGGCCCCCACCAGGAGGCTGGTCTCAGCGCTCTCCAGCACCAGCTGCGAGGGCTGGCCCAAGTCGGCAAGATCCTGGGCACTGGGCGGCTCGGGGAAGCCTAGCAGCCAGAATTCGCCGGGCTCGACCACGAAAAGCATGCGTTCCAGGGCCTGCTCAAGGTTCAAAGATAGCTCCATGGCGCGATTCTACCCCGGGCTCGCTATCCTCCCCGCCGTGAGCACACCCTTCCTACGCGCCAGTTCCCACCTCACCGGCTGGCTTGCCGACCGCTGGCTGCCGCGTTTCCTGCGCGCCCCTCTCTACCGCAGCTTCGCGCGCCTCTACGGCGCCGACCTCGCGGACGCCCGCGGCCCGCTGGAGATCTACCCCAGCTTCGGCGCCTTCTTCGTGCGCCGGCTGATCGATGGCGCGCGCCCGATCGCCTCCGGCCCCGAAGAGCTAGCCTCCCCCGTGGATGGCACCGTGCAGACAATCTGCAGCATTGAGCAGGGCCAAGTTCTGCAGGCCAAGGGTCGCAGCTACACCACGGACGAGCTCCTCGGCGGCATGGGCGCGGACCTCGACCTGGAAGGCGGCACGGCCTGGACCATCTACCTGGGGCCCAAGGACTACCACCGCATCCACACGCCGGAAGCCTGCCAGCTCAGCAGCGCGCGCTGGCTGGGCGGCGCGCGCTACTCCGTGGATCCCAAGGTGTTGCTGCGCCGCCAGGTACTCTCCATCAACGAGCGCTGCGTCCTGCGCCTCGAGACCGAACGCGGGCCGCTCCTGCTAGTCCTCGTCGGCGCCCTCAACGTGGGCCGCATCCGCGTCCTCGGCATCGCGCCCCTCGAAGAGCGCCAAGACCTCGATCCCCCGCGCCCCTTCGAGCGCGGCGAAGAGCTAGCCCGCTTCGAGCTCGGCTCCACCATCGTGCTGCTGGCCCCAAAGGGCGGCCCGACTCCCGATGCGTCCCTCGCCCCCGGTCAATCCGTGCGCCTGGGCCAATCCATCGGAGCCTGGAGCTAGTGCAAGACGCCGCCAAGGATCGCCGCCTGACCTTGCTCATGGCCGCCATTGCCCTCGGCGACTGGGAGCTCCTACGTGAAGTGCGCGAGTCGGCACCCGCTGGCGAACCCGACACCGAATGGCGCGAGGCCTTCCTCATGAGCCACCTCTTCGCCGGCTTCCCGCGCGCCGTCGAAGCCGCCGTCGTACTGCAACGGGCCGGCGGCCTAGGCCAGCCCGACCCAAGCGAACTGCGCGCCGAACTCGACAGGCCCGATGCTGGCGCCGCCCTCTTCGAGACCATCTACGAGGATCAGACCGAAGCCGTGCGCGGCATCCTCGCAGGCGCCCACCCCGAGCTCGAACGCTGGATCATCGGCCACGCCTACGGCCGCGTCCTAGCCCGCCCCGGCCTCTCCGCCGCCCGCCGCGAACTACTCGCCGTAGCCGCCCTCGCCGTCCTAGGCCAAAACCGCCAACTCAGCAGCCACGTCCGCGGCGCCCGCCGCTGCGGCGCCACCCGCGACCAACTAGACGCCGTCCTCGACACCATCGCCAGCCTTATCCAACCCGACCAACTGGAAGCCTGCCGCCAGGTCGTCCAGCGCTTCGCCGAGTAGCCAACTACTCGAGGTCGTCGGCTGCGGAAAGTACCGACCATACCGAGCCGCACCATACCGAGCCGCACCAATCGCCGCCGTTTTCCCGCCCACCACGAAACACATCTCTGACATGTATTCGTCGTGGTTCAAGAGGTCCCGTTCGCATCATCCGCGGGAGTTCTCAAGCAGTGGCCGGCCGGCGCACCGAGGAACCGAGTAGCCAACATGACTGTCTCGGATCTGTATGGGCAGCCCGAGGAAAACGACGGCGATTGGTGCGGCTCGGTATGGTCGCGGCTCGGTATGGTCGGCCGGTGGGTCGTCCAGCGCTTCGCCGAGTAGCCGGCTACTCGGGGTCGGCGGCTGCGGAGAGTACGACGCTTAGGAATTCGATGCGCTCGGAGGAGCGCAGTTCCAGGGTCGGGGCGCGGGCCGTGCGGGGTTCGGTCTGGTACCAGTTCTCGACGTGCAGTTTACGGCTGTCGATGATGACTCGTTCGAGGCGGCCGGCTCGGGGATCTAGGTCGATCTGCAGGACGTGGCGTTTGCCGCGGACCAGGTAGCGCATGCCCTCGAAGCCGCCCACGCTCTTGCCGCTCGCGGACTCGGCGTTCTGCAGCAAGGTTTCGAGAGGCTCGGTTCCGCCCACGAAGCGCGGGCGGTCGGAGTAATTGAGGAAGACCAGGTTGTAACCAGCCAGGCTGATCAGCAGTTCGTTCTTGAGCGAGCTGTCTTCGGGGCACATGAACTCGAGGATCAAGCTCATGTGTCGCTCCGGCTGAAGAGGCGCGCCCAAAGCCAAGATCGCCCCACCGCCGGGGCCGATCACAGTCGGGCGCAATTCCTGGGTGGACGAGAGCGCTAGGGCGCCGCCCTCCACTCGGAAGGGGCCCAGTTGCCATGCACCGGCCTTGGAACCGTTGAATTCCCAGCGCAGATCCACCGGTTGGTAGGAGCCCAGAGGGGTGTGCAACTTGCGGCTCGCTGCCGGGAAGGCGCTCTGCACACTGGCGACCTGTAGATTGCCGCTCCAGACCCTCAAGACCGTGTCCAAGTCAAACTGCTGGGCAGTGCTCAGGATGTCAGCGTACTCCTTCCGCACACGCTCCACCTCGGACTCGATGCGCGCGCGGGAAGCACTACCTGAGCGGCTATCGAGCTGAATCGTGAGCATCTCTAGTTCCAGCTGCTTGTCCCGTTCCAGTCGCTCCTGACCAGCCTGCTGCAGAGCGCGTTGGATGCGTTCATCCAGTGCTTGCCAGAGGCGCGCTTCCAGGTCGGACTCGCTGCTGCCTGCCTGCACAGTGGGCACGGGCATGGGATTTGGCAGCAACTCTGCGGCGCGCTTCAGGTCTCCTTCATGGAAGCGGAAAAGAGCCAAGCTAAGCAGCGACTTAGCGCTGGCGGGCTTGGCCCAACCCCAGACCCTTTCCATGTCGCGGGTGGCCAGCATGACCACATCCGCTGCATCCGCTGCATCCGCCGCGGGTGCTCGCAACTGAAACAGCAGCTCATTGGGAGCGCCGCGGCTGTCCCTGCCCTTCACCAACGCAAAGGGCTGCAGACGGGCATCACCGGGAACCCGCAGAGTGCCGCTGTGACCGATGGAGTTCCGATAGAGCGTCGCCTCTTGGCCGTTGCGATCTTGCAGAGCACGGTTAGCGACATCGAGGAATTGCACCAGGCGTTCGGATTCAAAGCGCAACAGACCCACCTCCGGATGCACGGACGCGCGCCAGTCGGTTCCGAGCCGGTTCTCCCAGCGTTCGACCGCCAGATCGTAGGAGCGCTCGGAGTACAAACGCCGCACGTAGCGTAGGTCCTGCGCCAGACCCGCAGCAGCGGTGGTTCGGCGTAGCTCCCCGCGCTCGTCCTTGAGCTGGGCGCGCATCTCCACTTGCGCGCGCAGATAGCGTCGCAACCAAGCCTCCGGCACCTGCTCCAAATCCACGAGCAGCTCATCCAGGCGCTCCTTCACGAAGCCGTCCAGCATGGGCCCCGGATCCAGGGCCGGGTTCGTGGCCAGCTCCAGCCCTAGCTCTTCGGCGTAGACGCGAATCTCGCGCACGAGCAGATGATCCTGATTGTCCCAGTGCACCTGTGCATCACGCAGGCCTTGATCTAGGTGACGCCGCACGCGCGCTTCGAGCATCTTGTGCACGCGCGCGCGATCCAAGCCCGTCAGGTCACAGCCGCTGCTAACTATCAAGCTCGACCAGGGTTGCTCCAGATTCCGCAAGGCGTCGATGTAGCGACGCCCCGCGTAGAGCCCCGCCGCGCGTGGACCGAGCTCGCGTACCACGTAGTCCTCGACCTCTTTCACCCGTAGGCCACTGACACGCGTCAGCTCCCCATCCGCGCGCACCACTTGCTCCTCGCGCCAGGTACGCAGGCGCTGGCCCTCTTCCGGTACCGGCAGGTCCACCAGATTCTGGAATCCAGTGGAGGTGGCCAGGCCGTGATCGAAAGGCATGCCCATCAGGCCACGGGCCTTAACTAATTGGCCAACCTCGAGCAGGCCATCGAACTCCGCGCCCAGGCGTCGGCGGAAGTCACGCAGCTCGCGGCTGAGATCCTGCAGCAGGTCCAACTTGAACTCGCGCACGGCCGGGCGCGCTGAGGGCTGCACGGGCGCTTGATTGCTGGGCGAGAGCAGGTTGTCGATGGCGTCGAGGGCCATGGCCAAGGGCAAGCTGCCGGCGCGATAGCCCTGGCGCAACTTGTCGAGGCGCGGAGAAGGCGCACTGGTGGCGACCCTCTCCGGCGCCGGTCGGCTGCTCCAAATCCCGAGTCCGATGGCACCACCGATCAGCAGTAAACCCGCCGCCCCGAGGAGCCACTTGCTCTTGCCCTCGCCCTCCGCATAGAGCGGATCGAGGCTCGAAGCGCGCACATCCGGAGCACGCCGCTCGCGCAGCAGCTCCAGGTCGCGCGCCAGTTGATGGGGCTCTGTGTAGCGCTTGGCCGGATCGCGCGCCAAGCACTTGCGCAGCACCAAGACCATGCCCTTGGAGAGCTCTGGCGCAAACTTGCGCGGGTCCGGTACACGGTGATAGAGCACCGCCGAAAGCACCTCCGCGACGCTCGCCCCGGTGAAGGGCGGCCGGCCACAAAGGGCGTGGTACATGCTCGCGCCCAGGGACCAAATGTCGGAGCGCGTGTCGGCGCAGGAGGGATCCTTGGCCTGCTCGGGACTGATGTAATGGGGCGTACCCAGGGTGCCGCCCGGCGAAGTCAGCGCCGGATCGTCCTCGCCGATGGCCAGGCCTAAATCCACCAGGCGCGCTTGGCCGTGGGGATCGATCAGGATGTTTGCGGGCTTCACATCGCGGTGCGTGACGCCAGCCTCGTGGGCATACTGCAGGGCGTCCACCAGGGGCTCGAAGAAGCGCAGAGCTTGGCGCTCGGTGAGCGAGCCCTGCTCCTCGAGGCGCTCGCCCAGGGAAATACCCTCGACCAGCTCCATGGCGTACCACCAGCGGCCCTCGGACTCGCCCATGTCGATGGCCGAGATGATTGCCGGGTGAGCTAGCTTGGCCGCCGTCCGCGCCTCACGCTGCAGGCGCCGCACGGCCTTGCGATTGCCCATGAGCTCCGGGTGCAGGAGCTTGATCGCCACCGATCGGTCCACCGCCAGTTGCACTGCGCTGTAGACCACCCCCGTGGCGCCCCGTCCCAAAACGCCCTCGATGCGATAACCCTCGATGCGCGGCAGGGCGCTGGGGCCGTCGGAACGGGCTTCGGGGTTGGGTTTCGGGGTATCGGACACGGATCTAGGAACGGCTAGGGATCACTACAGACGTTGAGAGAGCGGGTTTCCACTCTCCGCAATAGAAGAACTGGACGGGCCAACTACCCATCGGCCACTTCGCTCTTTTTCTTGGCAAGCCCGTACTTCTCGAGCTTGCGTTGGAGCGCGAAGCGGCTGATTCCGAGCGCCTTGGAGGCCTGGCTCTTATTGCCGCCGGCCTGGGCCAATGCAGCTTCGATGCTGCGGCGCTCTAAATCGGCCACCGCCGAGCGAATATCGCCCGACTCCAGCACAGCCGCCCCGGGTAGGGAGTCCCCGCCCTTAGTGCGGCCTTCGCGCACGCCCTCGGACAGGTGCTCCGGCAGCACCTCGCCCGTGGCCAGCACGATCAAGCGCCGCATCTCGTTCTCAAGCTCGCGCACATTGCCCGGCCAGTCGTGACTCACCAAGCAAGCCATCACATCGTGGGGCAAGGCCGGCGCCTCGCGCCCGGCGTCGCGGGCCGCGCGGATCAAGAGGTGCTCCGCCAGCAGCGGGATGTCGTCCCGGCGCTCGCGCAGGCTGGGCAGATTCACCGCCAGCACAGCGATGCGGTAGTACAGGTCCTCGCGGAAGGTCCCCTCGCGCACCATCTCTTCCAGGTTGCGGTGGCTGGCCGTGAGGATGCGCACATCGACCTTGATGATGCGATCCGAGCCCAAGACCCGCAGCTCGCCCTCCTGCAAAACGCGCAAGAGCTTCTTCTGCATCTCGGGGCTCATGTCCCCGATCTCGTCCAAGAAGAGCGTGCCCCCATCGGCCTGCTCCAAGAGACCTTTCTTGGTCTTGTAGGCACCTGTGAAAGCGCCGCGCACATGACCGAAGAGTTCGGACTCGAGCAGGGTATCCGGCAAGGCCGCGCAGTTTTCGGTCACGAAGGCCTTCTTGGAGCGTCCGCCATTGAAGTGAATCGCGCGCGCGATGAGCTCCTTGCCCGTGCCGCTCTCTCCGTGAATCAGCACCGGCAGCTCGGACTCGATAATCCGATCCAGCTGCTGGAAGATGGACCGCATGGAGTTGCTCGCGCCCACGATCGAGTTGTAGTCGTAACGGCCGCGCTCGCGCCCGAGCTCCGCGCGCACCACAGCCAGCTCCAAGTCGCGATCCTTGACTTTGCGCCCCAATTGCTTGTTTAGGCGCTCAATTTGCAAGCCGGAGTTCTCGAGCCGGTGATTGCGCTCGCGCAGCTCCTGCACCAACCGCGCCTGCTGCACAGCGATCGACGCCTGCGCCGCAAACAGCTCCACCAGCTCCATGTCCTCTTCGTTGAAGGCACCGAACTGCAGCCTGTTGTCCACGTACAAGACACCCTCCACGCGCCCCTCCACATGAATCGGCAAGCACATCACCGAGCGCAAGCGCAGGTCCTCGACGCTGGCCATGGCCTCGAAGCGATCGTCCTGTCCGGCGTCCAATGACAGCAGCGGATTTCCATCCGCCACCACCCGCCCAGCGATGCCCATGGAAAGCCTCGAACGCGGCACGACCACATCCGAGTGATCGAAACTGCGCGCGACGCTGACGGTCATGTGATCCACGTCGGCAATCTCGGGCCGCTCCGCCCGGCGTGCCTCGTCCTCCATCAATAGGAAGCCGCGCTCGCCGCCGACCAAGCTCACGGCCGCGTCCACGATCAAACGCAGCAACGGCAGCAGCTCCGTCTCGCGCACCAGCTCGCGCGTGATCTTGGCGAACACGCGCAGGTTTTCGCGCTCGCGGCGCGCATCCCCGGTCATGGTCGCGAGGCCTTCAAAACCCTTCGCCGCGCCCTTGGCCCCGTTGAGTTTTGGCTCCATGACGATGCGCACGCCGCCCACCTCGATCTCATCCCCTACTTCAAGCAGCTTGCGATCCACTCGCTGGCCGTTGACGCGCGTGCCGTTGGCGCTGCCCAGGTCGATCAGCCAGGGCTCACCGTCCGTGGTCTCGATCCGGCTGTGATGCCGAGAGACCTTGGTGGAAGCCAGCCGGATGTCATTATCGAGGGCCCTTCCAATGGCAATTACGGGGGAGGCAAGTTCTACCGGCGTGCGTACGCCGTCTTCGATCACGGTCCATCTCATGGGGCTTCGGGGGAGTCTTGAGGGCTGAGGAGGAGCCCAATCGGGCCTGGGGAGGCCCTGGGGAGGCCCTGGGGGAAGCTTTCGTGCACTATCGCACGGTCAATACTACTAGTCACGCCAACTGTTCGGTTACCGCACACCCGCCCAGCGGCGACTCTGCCCCAATCCGAACCCCCGATCCCCAGGAGACCCCCAATTTCCCCTCCCAGCCCTGCTACCCTGCCGCGCATGACCTCCAGCCCCTGGTACAAGGACGGCCTGCGCTTCACCTGCACCGCCTGCGGCGAGTGCTGCAAGGCCCACGGCGAGTACTCCCACGTCTACCTCACCACCCCCGAGGTAGAGCCCCTCGCCGCCGCCCTAGGCCTCACCGAAGAGGCCTTCCTCAAAGAGCACTGCACCGAGGACCGCGGCTGGATCGTGCTCAAGGCCCAGGACCCGGCCTGCCCCTTCCTCTCCAAAGAGGGCCGCTGCAACGTCTACGAAGCGCGCCCCATGCAGTGCCGCACCTGGCCCTTCTGGAAAGAGAACCTCCAAGAGTCCCACTGGAAAGGCCCCGTCAAAGCCATCTGCCCCGGCCTAGACACCGGCCAACTCCACAGCGCCGAAGACCTCGAAGGCGTCGCCGAGCACAACGAGCAGTGGTACGACACCGACGGCAGCCCGGATCAGTTGGGCTAGGGCATCCCGGACCGCGCATGCTGTGCCGCGCTCGATTCTTCGGGCTGAGGTGAGCCAGAGGCGAGATTCAACCGTAGG
>JBLIOL010000049.1:0-22068 GCA_047639615.1 Planctomycetota bacterium
CGCCCGAGGTCCTCCTCCCGCGCTTCCAGCACCGCCGCCCCAGCTCCGAATCCGCCGTGGCCTACGACTTCGATCGCATCGTCTTAGCGGACCTCTTCAAGTCCCCGCGTTTCGATGAAGAGTACGAGCCCCGCATGCTGCCCGCCGCCGGCGGCTATCTCTTGGCCTACGTGCGCCGCGACTGGGACTCCCCCTTCGAACCGCTGCCTTAGGTCGAGACGGAGGGCAGTACGGAGCCTGGTTGGTGCAAGGGGTGCGGCCTACTCAATCGCCACCTCACAAAAGCTTAGTGCTTCCATACCGCTGTGGCCGCGCAGCAGGTTCTCGCGCTTCCAGGACTTCTCCAGAAGGTAGCTAACCGTGCTCGCCGCGGAAGGCTGCTTCAGGTGCAGGGTCAGTTTGTGGCCCGCCAGCTCGCCGCGTAGGAAGAGGTCACGATTGCCATCTAGGAAGAACTGGTCGAGCAGGGTGTCGGACCAGACGAGGGCCTGATCGAATTCCAAGACGACGGCCTCGCGCTCCGCGTCGAGGTAGCTCGCGCGCACCAAGTTGGGTCCGCCTTCGAGCCCCTCACCGGTCCGGCCGTAGAAGTCGCGCTCGATCAGGGGTTGAAGCCTGCTGGCGAAATGATCCCAGCCGACCAGTGGGTAGTGACAACCGCCGGGGGGCGTAATCCCCAGAGTCGGCAGGATGTCCATGTTCGAGTAGAGCCGCGGCAAGGTGCGCTGCACCTCGCGCAGCATGTCGCCGTTACCGTTGCCCATGCTGCAGGCGTTGGGCCAGATCTGGAAGACGTAGTAGTGCTGGAGATTCGGGAAGTCGCGCTTCCAGCCGTCCGACATGCGCACGAAGTAGTCCTGGTAGTCCTCCCAGCCGTAGCGGCCCGTTGGTCCGGCGGCGGGTTGGTCGCTCTCCCCCTGATGCCAAATGATGCCCCGGATGCCGTGGGTCAGGCGCGCCTGACGCACGCGCCAAAGCAAGCGTCCGTAGATTGTGCTGAGGTCCGTGGGGTTGGCCTCATTGCGTTGGTGTTGATCGATTCGGGTTCCGCCGACGGCGCCGTTGAGGATGAAGATCGGCACCTGCTGACTCTCCACCAAGCCCTTGGCTAGCTCCATGCCCCACCAACCGAGCTCCGAGCGGTACTCGTTCTGTGCTTTCCAGACCGGCTTGCACCACAGGTTCTGTGCTTCACCTTCCTCGTAAAAGCGCGTGCGCGCATAGCTGCGCACCCATTCATGGGTGTCGCGCGGAGATTCCTCGCCCGTGTCGGTGGCGAGCGCATTCGACTGGCCCTGGATGATGTACGCATCCCCGCAGAGAAGATCACCGACCGGGCGCAGGAGCGTCTCGCGCTCGCCGCTCAGGGATCCGAACTCCACGCGGTACTTGATCAGGCCCGGCTTGAGCTCAGCCGACAAGCTGTAGCTGCGGTCCGCGCCCAGGGACTGGCTCTGACGGCTTTGGAGTTCGTCGCCTGCGTAGAGCTTTAAGTAAACCCCGTCGCCGCGCTCGGATAGCACCCCGTTGTAGTGAAGGGTGCCAAGACCAGTTGGCCCGCGCGTGTAGAACTGGCCGGCCTGGGGCTGCTCGAACGGGCCGGGTACGCGCACCATCCACGCATCCTGCGCGGGCTCCTGCACTTCGACCAGAACGGAGGCAGAGACCGCGGCACCACCGTTGCGTAAGATCAACTGCACCAGCAACGACCCGCTGTTCTGGGAACGCTGTAGCTCGAGCCTGTCGGCCTTGATCTGCTGGATCACAGCGACATCACGCACCTTCCACTCGTAGCTAAGCTCGGCCACTCCGGCCGCCTCGAGCTGCTTCATGTTGCTGATGCGCGGCCTCACATCGATCGTCTCGCGCCCATCCCAACCTGCGGGCGCGAGCAGACTGAAGACCGGCTCAGGCACAGCCTCGGCCACCTGCACCCGGCACTCCAAGCTCTTCACCTCCTGCGGGTAGATGGCATGAAAGCGCAGCAGCCAGGACTCGTCCCCCAGCACACGTCCAGCCTTGAGCGTGTAGCGAAACCGATCCACCGCCACCACGCGCGGCCCGTCGCCCTGGTCGAGGGTCCAGTAGACCTTCTGCGCGCCCGGCGCTTCGGCCTGCACCTCTGCGCTAGCGCCTTCGCTGACGCTCAACTCCTGCGCAGACAAGGAAAACCCCGAACCGGGCTGAACTAAGGTCCCGAGCAAGGTCTGCATGGGCCTCTGGTTCTCATACTCCAAGCGCGCCCAGTCCGCGGAGCGCGCCACGCTCGAGACGCGCGCCTCGTCCAGATCACCGACGAAGGCGTAGTTGTTGTACCAGCCGCCGAGCCAGAGCCGCGCCGGCCGCTTGACCGACAGGGTCCCAGCGCGCGGGTTGCCATTGCCAGCCAGCACACCGTTGATGTAGAGCCGCGACTCACCCTTGTGGTAGGTGTGCATGGCCAGGGTCCACTCCTGCTTAGCATCGGCGCAGTCCCCGCGCACATCGGCGTCGGAGAAATAGCAGTCCATTCTGATCTGCGGTGGGTTGTGGAACTGCATGGTCACCTTACCTTGGGCCTCCTCATTGCCCCAGGCCACCAGCCTGCCTTGTGGCCCCTGCGCACGGAACCAAACCTGCGTGCTGTGGGTGCTCTCCGGTCCAGACGGGTAGCTCGAGATCTCTTGGCCGCAGTACACGCCCTTGCCGTCGGGGAAGTGTCGCGCCTCGCCGACGATGCCAGCGATGCGTTCGGTACCCGTGTCTTCGGACTCCAGAGTTCCGACCTCGTCCAGCACTTCGTCACCAAGGTGCCAAACGCTCAGGTAGCCGTTCGAAGGACTGAACACGGCAGCTCCACTGGACTCGCTGACAGCATCCGGCTTGCCCCAGTGCATGCGCAGCTCCTGGCGTGCATTGCCACGGATGCGCGGGACGCGCACCCAGATGCTGGCTGCTCCCAGCTGCTGGTCCCAGCTCTCGATCTGGTAGAACAAGCGACTGCCATCGCTGGAGCTAAAGCGCAGGTCAGCGCCCTCTGATTGAGCTTGCCCGAAGTCGAACCAATCACGATCTAGACGAACCAAGAGCGGAAAGTCCAAGAGCTCGGCCTCTGGCGGCAGATCAGCGCCCTCAGGGGTCGTAAGCAGAAAGAGCGAGCCCGCATGGCCCCAATCCGCATAAGGCGCGGGGACGCTGGGCTTGGCCACCGCCGCCGCGAGTTCGCCTGCACGCAGGAAGTGCAAGCGATCGAGGTTCATCAGGCCACTTCCCCCATCGTCGTTCCCGAAGACCACCAAGAAATCGTGCAGCCCACCAGGATTCGCAAGAGGCAGTTCGATCTCGTACCACTCCTCCCAAGCGCCATTGGGCACGACCTCGGTGCGAGCCAGCAACATGCCATCGATCTCGTTTGAGCGCAGTTCGATCCAACCGCCTACACCGGCGGAGGAAACGCGCAGGGAGACGCGCTCGATGCCGTCAAGGTCCACCGCATCGAAGCGCAGATGGTTGCCGCTATTGATCGCTCCGACAAAATCACCGCCGCTGGCGCTCTCCGAGCTAAGCGTGGATGTGCCCGAGCGCGAGCTGAAGTGCTCGCCCTCGACCGCCGGATGACGCAGGCGCAAACGCGCCCGCCCCACCAAGGGTCCGATCGTTTCGGAACCACCGTCCGAGTAGTTGGCTTCAAGGACGCAGCCTCCACCCTCCGGCTCGGTCTTGACCAAGCCGCGCAAGCCGCGTTGTATTTCGTAGGCGGGCTCGTCCCCATCGAGGGCCAACACCCAAGCGACCATCTGGCGGATCTCCTCGCGGCTGTGCTGGGGATGCGAGAGCATGGGCACCTCGCCCCACACACCGCTCGATCCCACACTGACACGCTCGGTGGACTCTTCCAGGGCATCCTCATCGCCGCGATAACGCGCGGCGATCTCGGTCAGGGCAGGCCCAATGATGCGATAGTCCACGGCGTGACAATTGAAGCAGTCGCTGCTCTTCATGCGCTCCCAGCCGGGATCATGCACGGCGGATGCCGCATCCCGCGAGGCCGGTGGAGCGCCCGGGTGAAAGCTCACCTCAACCGCCACGTGCGGCGCCATCCCCAAGGGGTCATCCTCCGACTCCCCGTCCTCCTCGTCGCTGATGTGCACCAACCAATCGATGGGCTCGCCCGGAACCAGGAAGCCGCCGTCCCTCGGGCGCTCGAAGCGCACATCGGGACGCGTGTTGCCGACGAGCACAGGCACGACCGCGGTTGCGCTAGCGCCGCTGCTGTCCCGCACGGTGAGCTCCAGGTTGTAAGTACCTTCTTGTTCGAATGTCAGCTCGGGATTGGGGCTGGTGGAAAGCACCTCCTGCGCGGGCGGTACGCGCCAGCTGTAGCTGAGCAGGTCTCCATCCGGATCCACGGTACCGTCGCTCGAAAGCTGCACCACCAGAGGCGCCGCCCCCACGCTGCCCCCATGGCTGATCTTCGGCCGCGGAACACGATTGCCCGCTCGATAGTCGATGCGTACAAGGGCCGAGTCCGCGTTATCCCCCCATGTGCTGCCGTACTCCAACATGTAGAGCGCACCGTCCGGTCCGAACTCCAAATCCACCGGCCTCTTGAACGATCGCTCCGGAAGAAAACGCTCGATCCGCTCAATGTCCGAGTTCCCATCCAAGTGAACAGCCACGATCCAGTTCCGCGACCACTCGAAAGCAAACAAGCAGCGGTCGTAGTGCTGCGGAAATTTCGTTACGGAATCCAGCTGGGCGTCGAAGTCGTAGACCGGTCCAGCGCAGGCGGTGCGGCCGCCGGGAGCGTTTAGCTCGGGGAAAACCTCCGAGTCGCCATAGGGGTAGTAGATCCACGCAGGTTGCGCCGGGGGCAAGATGCGCGACCCAGTGTTGTTCGGCGACTCATTCAGCGGCCGCTGTGGGTCAAAGGCGGCGCCAACCTCGCCGCCATCAAAGTCCACATCGTGGTAAGCCAGGTTGTCCGCGATGAAGTACGGCCAACCGAAGTTGCCAGCGCGGCGGGCTTGATTGATCTCGTCGTAGCCCCGCGGCCCACGCTCGCCCTTCCCCCCGGCGTCGGGACCCACCTCGCCCCAGTAGACGAAACCCGTGCGTTGGTCGACGCCGATGCGCCACGGGTTGCGACAGCCCATGACGTAGATCTCAGGCCGCCCCTGGCTCGGGTCGCTAAACAGGTTGCCCTCAGGAATCTCGTAGCCCGTCTCCGTCAAGCGAATGCGCAGGATCTTCCCGCTCAGACTTTGGGTGTTGGCTGGACCCTTTTGGGCATCGAAAGGTGAGCGGTCAGGGCGTTCGTCAAGGGGCGCAAAGCCCTGCGAGTCACCGCCGGGGTGAGTGTTGTCTCCACTGGCTATGAACAGCAGTCCATCGGGTCCGAACTCGAGCGAACCAGCGTGATGGCAGCACTCCCGGCGCTGCTCTTCAAAGGTGAGCAGCTCCTGTTCGGTCTCCATTGCGAGGCGATTCCCCCGCAGTTCGAAACGACTCAGACGCTGGCCAGAAATCTCCGGAGGCGAGTACAGCAGGTACAGCTGGTTGTTGTGCTCGAAGTCAGGATCCAAGGCCAGGCCAAGCAGACCGTTCTCCTGCTCGGCGAAAACCTCGAGCGTTCCAGCCTCGACCACCTCACCGGTACTTGGCAGGAAAATGCGCAGGCGCCCCTCTAATTCGATCCACAGCACGCGGCCATCCGGCGTCACGGTCAACTCCATGGGCCGCGGCAATCCCTGCGCGAGCACCATCACTTCAAATCGCTCCGTGTCGGGGTCCTCGCCTGGCGCGCGACCGTGCACATGAGGAATGAGGAGTTCGGCTAGTAGGAGGATCCCTGCGAGGCTTTTCATACGTTGCGCTGATCTACTTAGTCGTCCGAAGTGATTTGAGCCGCCAGGTACGCGGGCTCTAAGAACTGCCTACTGAGCTGCAGTTCGCCATCCAGGAGCCCAGGAAGTGCCTAGTCCTAGGCTTCAAGAATGGCGGCTAGGAGCATGACTCGACACACCATACCCCCCTCCGCCAATCCTGTGGGGAGCGTGGCCAAGCCTCGATTGCATGCCCATGCTAGCCGGTCCTACCGGGCCCCCCGCACCAAGACCACCGATCCCCTGATAGAGTTCTACCCATGAAGATCCGCTTGCTTGCCAGTCTGTCCTGCGCGTCGCTCTTGGCTGCATGTTCGCCCGCTGCCGGCGAGATCGAAGTGATCGAGGCACCCTCCCGAGCGTCATGGAATCCCGAGGCCGCCTATCCCGGCTTCACCTTGATCAACCCGCTCTTCTCAAAGAAGTCGATCCTGGTCGACATGTCGGGAACCGAGGTTCATAGCTGGACCACATCGAACAGTCCCAGCGCAGCCACCTACCTGACGGAGCGTGGCACCTTGCTGCGCTGCTTAGATGTGGACGAGCATCCCATCTTTCGCGGCGGCGGCCAGAGCGGTTGGATCGAGGAGCTGGACTGGGACGGCGAGCTCATCTGGGAGTTCCACTGGGACTCGGAGACCGGAGTTAACCATCACGACGTCGCGGAGCTACCGGGCGGCAACCTCTTGATCATCGCTTGGGATCGGCACACGCGTGAGGAGGCTCTCGCCGTAGGCCGAGATCCTGAGTTGCTCGAAGGCGAGGAACTCTGGCCTGACGCGGTGTATGAGATTCGACCCACGCGCCCGAAGGGTGGCGAGGTTGTCTGGGAGTGGCACTCCTGGGATCATCTGGTGCAGAACTTTGACGCCGACGCACCCAACTACGCTTTGCCGGCTACGCGCCCGGAGCGCATCGACGTCAACGGTGATCGCAACATCGATCCCCCCAGCGAGGAAGAGCTAGCCGCGGAGCAGAAGGAAATGGCGGCCATGGGCTACGCGGGCGACGACTCCGATGATGATGAGGAAGAGGAGGACGCGGTCGCTGACTCTGAAGAAGAGGAAGAGGAAGAGGAGCTAAGCCCAGAAGAGCAGGCCAAGGAAGCCAGCGAGAAGGCGCTCAAGGCGCGCATCAAGAACGCTGACTGGATGCACACCAACGGCATCGACTACAACGTTGCCCTCGATCAAATCGCCATCAGCATTCGTCGCTACGACGAGATCTGGATCATCGATCACTCGACCACCTCAGCGGAGGCTGCCAGCTCCAGCGGCGGTAGGTATGGCAAGGGCGGCGACCTGCTCTACCGCTGGGGCAACCCCTTTGCCTACGGCATGGGTGACTGGGAGGATCGCACGCTCCTGGGTCAGCACCACGTGCAGTGGATACCGGAGGGCCAGCTGGGAGCAGGCGGCTTGATGGTCTTCGACAATGGCACCAAGAAAGAGCGCGCCTGGTCGGTGATCAGAGAGTGGTGGCCGGCACGCGATGCGCAGGGCAATTACGTCCGCCAGGAGGATCAGCCCTTTGGCCCCCAGGAGGAAAGCTGGACCTACACGGCCGAGGAGCCGACCGATTTCTTCTCGACATTCATCTCGGGAGTGCAGCGTCAGCCGAGCGGCACCACTCTGATTTGTTCTGGCGCGCAGGGCTGGGTGTTTGAAGTGACACCGGGTGGCGAGGTGGTTTGGGATTGGCGCAACCCCTACGGCATGGACCTCGAGGTGGACGAGCCCCGCGACGAATCCGATTCGGACATCACTCCCACCGCGATTTTCCGCGCCCAGCGTTACGGGTCCGATCATCCGGGCATCCTGGCCCTGCGCGAGCGGGGTGCATCCATTCCCCTCGACCCTGGGGTGGGCCCTGCCACCAACCAGCGCATCGAACCGGAGGAAGACGAGCCAGAGGAAGAGCCAGAGCCAGAGAAAGAGGAAGAGCCAGAGAAAGAGGAAGAGGAGAACGACTAGCGGCCGAGAGTCTGGGGGTCCTAGCTCCCACCCTCGGCGGCTTCGACGGCCGCAAAGCACCACTCCAACGAGCGCAGGTTCTCCCGCGCGTCGTGTAGAGGCCGTGCGCTAGCGCTGGGATCTCGGACCGCGCGCACCAGCTCGTGAAGACTGTGCGCGAAGGCATCCGGGAACCAGCGACCGCTCAATGGAGCGCGGGCACGACCGGCAGCTGTGGTTAGGATCAGCTCCTGTCCGTCCAGCGGGGCGCCGCGACTCTCCAAGCGGCCCTTGGTTCCAATGATCAGGGTGCTCTCCGTCTGCTTCTCGCGTGTGTTGCCCTCGAAGACGAGGCTGACCTGCACGCCCTCGAAGTCGAGCTGAGCCGTAGCGCTGAGCGGCGGGCGTGCCGTTTGCCCTGGGCTGTGAGCTTCCGAAGCGCGAATGCGCTTGGGAGTACGGCCCGGCAACAGGCTGGCCACGAAATCGAACCAGTGAATGCCAAAGTCCTCCAGCACCACGTGTGGATCCTGATCGAAGGCCAGGCCAAAGATCCAGTTGTGATCCCAACGTACCTCTTGGCGAATAGCGGTCACCTGGCCCACATGCCCAGCGAGTACCGCCTGCCGCATCCAAGCGAAATGGGGTGCCCAGCGCCCGTTCTGGTTCACCGCCAGCAAGCGGCCATGGCGCTCCGCGCAGGCCACGAGCAGACGCGCGCTCGCCAGGTCCGTCGCCAGAGGTTTCTGACTGAGCACGTGCTGCCCCGCAGCTAGCGCCTGCTCGATCAAGGGCAGCCGCACAGCCGCATGTGGTGTCAGGTCGACCGCGTCCAGGTCACTGCGCGCGAAGAGCTGCTCTGGATCCGCTGCGATCTCAGCCTGCGGACAGAAGCGCTCCGCGTAGTGCCGAGCCTTGTTCTGATCGCGGCTGCAGAGTGCCACAACCTGCACACCGGCGTCCTGATAGGAACGCAAGTGCGTCTCAGCAATACTGCCGCACCCAAGCAAGCCAACCCTCGCCGGAGGGTCTGGCGTCGGCGGCCGCCAAACCAGGTCCGGCGCGGGGATCTCCTGCAGTTTGCCCTCTTGCCCTGTGGAAGCCATCAGCGCGGTCGATCGATCAGAGGCAGGCAGCGCTTCTCGGCAGCGCTGCGGTAAGCGGTGTCCACGATCTGCTGACCGATGCGCGAAGTCTCTGGGGAGCACGGGCCGCGCAGGGGGAGTTCTTGCTCCAGGCTGTGCACGAAGTGCGCCACGCAATCGCGGTCTTGTGCAGCAAGCTTGTCAACCTCAAGGTCATAACCCTCGGGCCGCGCGGCGGTCTGCACGCGAATATTCGGTTGGTAGTCGTAGCTGGCAATCGTGCCCTCACTACCGCACAGCACGAAGCCGCAACGTGGCTGGGGTTGATGGGTCCAAGGATCGCTGAAGGTCCCCCAGCGCGTCTCGAACTTAGAGAGCCCGAAGGCATAGCGAGCGATGCTGATCGAGTGTTCGTCAACGCCCAAACCCGGTGTTTCATCGACCATGCAAGTCACCTCCAGAGGCTTCTTCCCATCCAAAAACCAGGTCCCGAGGGTGGCGCCGTAGCCGAGGTAATCCAACAGGGATCCTCCCCCGCGGGCACGCTCGTAGAACCAACTGCTGGGCTTCTCTGCAGCCACCTGCTCCGCTGTTCGATCAAGCTTGTGCGCCCCATGCCACAGGGGCCCGCGGTTGCCGTCGTAGTAGTGCACTTCCCTGAGCTCGCCGATAACTCCTTCCTGCACAAGCCGGTAGGCCGTGCAGTGCGCGGGCACCCAAGCCAAGGGCCAGTTGATCATCAACTGGCCGCCGCCCAAGCGCATGGCAGCTTGCATGGCATCGGCCTCCTCGAGCGACGCGGCGAAGGGCTTCTCGACCATGACGTGTGCGCCCGATTCAGCCACGCGCGCGACCCACTCGCCATGTCGTGCGGCGGCTGGACAAAGAATGATGATGTCGGGGCGGGTTTCCTCAAGGCACCGTTCTAGGTCAGTGTAGATGCGCTCCGGCGGCACGGCGAAGCGCTCCTGCGCGCTGCGCATGCGCTCGGGATCTTCGTCACACAGGGCAACGATCTCGCAGTTGGGATGTTCGTAAGCGCAACGCAGGTTGTCGCCCATGTGAAAGTGGTCGAAGTTGATTCCGGCGATCTTCCAGCGGGCCATGGTCAGGGTTCCTTGCTTGCGCTCTTGTCGTTGTTCGGGTCCAGGAAATCCTCAGCACCGGCGTCCAGGCTCTCGAGTAGAGCACCATCAGCCACTTTATGCAGAGGCGTATAGCTCGGATGATGGGACTCCCTAATCGGGTTGTTCGTGGCCGCGTTGTAGCAACAGATCAGAGCCCAGCGCGAGTGATCCGAACGATTGCGGTCGGAGCGGTGCAGCAGGTTGGGATGAAAGAAGAGCGCATCACCGGGTTCCAACTCCACGTGCACGGTCTCTAGTCGCTGACGCGCTGCCTGCACCTGTTCCAGATTGGCTCCCGCCTGATCGCCAGTGAGCTGATGCTCGATGCGTCCGATGCGCTGGGAGCCCCTGATGACCTGTAGGCATCCGTTCTCGCGGGTGGCGGGTTCCAGCGCCAGGAAGACGCTGCAAAGGTCAGGGAATAAGAGGCCGTTCTCGTACCAGTAGCCAAAGTCCTGGTGCCAAGCCCAGGCTCCACCGCTGCCGGCGTTCTTTTGAATCAGCTTGGAGTGATAGTGATAGGCCTCCCCGCCCAGAAGCTGCTCTACGCGATCGACCACGCGCTCCGAACAGGCCACGCGCCCTAGGGCCCCGTCTCCCGGATGATTCCAGAGCGCGAGCTCGACGGCGCCGCCCTCCCCATCGGAGCGGCAGAAAGCATGCTGGCCCAAGCTACGATCCTGACGGGTGATAGCGAGTACATGCTCGGCCTCCGCACTCGTGAACAGGCCCGGCACCACCAGGTAACCGTCGGCCTCATAACGCTCCGCCTGCGCCTCGCTCAGCACCCACCGCTGCCAGCGCAGGCGCCCCGCCTGCTGTTCGAATCCACGCTCACCCAACCAATGCGCCATGCTTGAGTCGCCGCCGACGTAGAGCAGTTCAACCAGCCCGCGCTTAGCCCGTTCGAGCAGCAGCGAGCGCGCCTCTTCGTGCGCACCCCAGAGCAGCTCCAGCGCGCCGCCTTGGCAGAGGAGCACTCCCACAAGGCCCTGCTCTTCCGCGAGCCAGCACCGCCAGCCGTCACGCCCCCACTGCTCAACCGATGATCGCCCAGCAACGCCCGCCTCCCGCAGGAGCGCAAGCAGTGCTTCGCGATCATCATCGACGAAGGCTCGAACGGTGAGGGTCATACCCAACAGCCTACAACCACCAATGCCTACGCGCCGACCGGCATACCGGCGAACATGATTGAGATGTGCCGCGATCTTGATTGCCCTAGCGCAGGCCAGGGCTGGGCTTGATGCAAGCTTGCGGGGCCCAGGGTAGAGTACCCGTGACGCACCTCGATCGCCGGCGTCCGTTGACCCGGCCAGCGAATGGGAACATGTGAACCAATTCAAATTGCGCATCTACGCTTCTTTCCTACTGCTCTGTCTGGTTGTCAGCGCCGGCGCATCCAGCCAGGATGACGCGAGCCCCCAGCAAGTCGAGTTCTTCGAGAACAAGATCCGGCCGGTGTTGGCGGAGCACTGCTACTCCTGCCACAACAGCATCGACAAGAAGAAGGGCGGCCTGGCCCTCGACTACCGCAGCGCGCTGCGCGAGTCGGGAGTGATCGTTCCCGGTGATCCAGCCGCCAGCCTATTGATTCAAGCACTTCGCCACGCCGAGGACGTGGAGCCGATGCCATCCAAGGCGCCACGGCTCGCCAAGCTGATCATCAAGAACTTCGAGGAGTGGGTGCAGATGGGCGCGCCCGATCCGCGCGATCGCAGGCCCACCCGGGAAGAGCTGAGTAGTCAGCTCGACTGGAACGCCATCCGCGATCAGCGCAAGGAGTGGTGGTCCTTCGCGCCGGTACGAGTGCTCGAGCCGCGCACGGTGAACGCCCAGGAGTGGGATCGCAGTGCAATCGATCGTTACGTCTACGCCGGCATTCAGGCTAAGGGTCTGGAAGCCCAAGCGAGCGCCTCGCGCCAGACTCTGGTACGCCGCCTCCACCTCGTCCTAACCGGCCTCCCGCCCACACCCGCGGTGGCCCTTGCATTCATCGCCGATGAACGACCCGAGGCCTACGCAGAATTAGTGGACAAGCTGATGGCCTCCAAGGCCTACGCCGAACGCTGGGCTCGCTACTGGATGGACTGGTATCGCTATGCCGAGTCCTACGGCAGTGAAGGCGACCCAACCGTGCCCTACGCTCGGCAGTACCGGGACTATTTGATCCGCGCTATCGCCGCCGACGTCCCCTACGACCAGCTCCTGCGGGAACACCTCGCCGGCGATCTGCTCGAGAACCCGCGCGTGAACGAAGAGCTCGGCCTCAATGAGTCCGCTATCGGTCCAGCGCACCTGCGCATGACACCCCACGGCTTCGGTGTAACCGATGCCTACGAAGAGCAGATCACCTTTACCGACAATCAAATCGATGTGGTCAGCAAGGCCATGCTGGGGCTGACCGTCTCCTGCGCGCGCTGCCACAACCACAAGTTCGATCCGATCAGTCAAGAGGATTACTACCGGCTCTACGGCATCATGATCAGCAGCCGTCCGGCGGTGGTGAACGTGGACTCGCCGGCTAGGCAGGACTTGCACAAGAGCAAGCTGGCCGAGCTCAAGCTCAAGATCCGATCGGACTTTGCTAGCCATTGGCTCGGGCTGGTGGAGCCCGCCGTGCAAGCCATGACCGAGGACAAGCTTGAAGGCCTGACCGAGGGCCACCCCTTTTGGGCCTGGGCCAGTCTCAAGCAAGTAGAGCCTGATGCTCTAGTGAAGGGCATCCAGGCCCAGCACAAGCTCTACGAGGAGACCCTCGCGCGCAACGAACAGACCAAGCAAGGCGCCACCTTCTACGCCGACCTCAGCGATCAAGCGACCTACGAGCGGTGGTTCCGCAGCGGCAACGGACTGGGCGCACGGGTCAGCCCTGCGGGGTCCTTCGCCATCGCCGGCGAGGGCGAGGATGTGTTCACGGGCATCTACCCCGCCGGTGTGTACTCCCACCTGCTCTCCGACCGGCACAACGGATTCCTGAACTCCGTCTTCCACCTGGCGGATGGTAGGCGGGCTCAGATTCGCGGCATCGGCAATGGCGGCACGACGCGCTTCACAGCTCGGAGCTATCCGCTGGCCCATGGACTCTTGCACAAGGTCCACCCGCTTGGCCCCCGCGTCGCCTGGAATGAACTCGGCAAGTACAAGTACTGGAACGGTGAGCGCGTCTACTTCCAGATCAACACCGCTCCCGACAACACCTTCAATGGTCGAGCCGGACGGGCCTGGTTTGGGCTGCAGGAGGTCTACGCCGGAGACGGCAGCATGCAGGAAGCGGGAGCACCCTTGGTTTCCTTGCCCGGCGACCTGAGCGTCATCACGGGCCGCGACTCGTTGCTCGCCCACTATCGATCATCCCTTTACGCCGCGCTCCTTGCCTGGCAAGACGAATCGATCGGCGACGCACAAGCACAGTTCCTGGGCGCCTACGTCGCGCGCGGCTTCCTCCCCAATCGCCTTGAGGAACTGACTGGCAGCCACCGAAGCCTGATCGATGCCTATCGCGCCCTCGAAAACGAAATCCGCGAGCCTGCGCGTGCTCCCGGAGTGATCGAAGGCGAGGTTTGGGACCAACCGCTGCTCGCACGCGGAAGCTACAAGCAGGAGCAGCAGCCGGTAGCCCGCGGCTTCCTTGAGATGTTCTCCAGTGAGCCCTACAGCCAACAGGAGAGCGGTCGCCGAGAACTGGCCGAGGACATCCTCAGCGAAAGCAACCCACTCACCGCCCGCGTCCTCGTCAATCGCCTCTGGAACCACACCTTCGGGCGCGGCCTCGTCGCTTCCACGGACAATTTCGGCCGCATGGGCGAGCAGCCCACGCACCCCGAGCTGCTGGACTACCTAGCTTCTGATCTGCGCGCGAATGGTTGGTCAATGAAGCGCGCCGTACGAGCCATGGTGATGAGTCGCACCTTCCGTTCCAAGAGCGCGGCTACGCCCACGAGCCTGGAGAAAGACCCTGGCAACCTGCAGCTCGCCTACTACACCCCGCGCCGCCTAGACGCGGAGGCGATCTACGACTCCATCCGCTTCGTGGCGGCCGACGGCGTACGCGAGCGAGCCATCTACAGGGGCGTGCGCCGCAACAACCTCGATCCCTTCCTGACCGCCTTCAACTACCCGATCCCGACCACCACCGTCGGCGTACGCGACCTGACCGACGTTCCAGCCCAGTCGCTGACGCTGATGAACGGCGAGCTCACCAAGAACGCGGCCCGCGAGTGGAGCGACCGCTTGGTTTCCGATCGCAGCCTGGAAACACAAGCGGCCCGGGTGAATCAACTCTTCCTGCAGGCCTACGCGCGCCACGCCACCACATCCGAGCTCGAGGCCTGCCTGGACTATCTAAGCGGCAAGGTCGTGGACGATACGGATGAACTCATCGCTCAACGCGATGCGCTCGCCCTCGAACTGAGCACGCGCCGCGCTGACCGGGAACGCCTACTCGAACCCACACGCTCCCGGCTTCAGGCCGAGGTGGATCTCCGCAACCAAGGAGCCCAGGCGAAGGCCCCAAAGCCCGTAGACCTGAAGCCCATCGCGCGCTGGGATTTCGAGGGCGACGGCCGCGACTCGATCGGCCAGATGCACGGCGAGATCAAGGGCTCCGCCAAATTCGAGGACGGCGCCCTGGTCCTCGAAGGTGGGTTCGTAGCGACCCAGCCCCTGCCCAGCTCCCTGACTGAGAAAACCCTCGAAGTACTCGTGCAGCTGGACGGGCTTGAGCAACGCTCAGGCGGCGCCATGTCCGTGCAGACCCTCGACGGTCACACCTTCGACGCCATCGTCTACGCCGAAGTCGCCCCCCACGTCTGGCTCGCCGGCAGTGACAACCACCAACGGACGGACAGCTTTCACGCTCCAGGCGAGGAGCATGCCTCCCAACGTCCCGTGCGCATAGCGCTCGTCTACACCGCCGACGGCTCAACCATCTGCTACCGCGACGGCATCCCCTACGGTGAGCCCTACTCCCGCGGGAACGCCCAGTCCTTTGCAGCCGGAGAGAGCCAGGTCGTCTTCGGAATCCGTCACGGTCTGACTCCTGTCGGCGGCCGCATGTTACGCGGGCGCATCCACGAGGCCCGGCTCTACGACCGAGCCCTAAGCCCGGCAGAGATCGCCGCCAGCATGAACGGCGTGCTGGAGGAAGTCGTGACCGCCGAGATGCTCCAGTCTGCGCTCAGTGCTTCCCAGCAAGTGTCGCTTGCGCGGCTCGACGAACACATCGCCGCTATCGGCGCCGACCTGGACAAGCGCACCGGCGTCATCGCCAAGCGCCGCCGCTCTATGGCCGCCTCCGACAATCCCTACTTCAAGATCGCCCACGCGCTCCTGAACTCGAAGGAGCTGATCTATGTTCACTGATCCGAAGGGCCGCCGCGAGTTCATGAAGCTCAGCGCCAGCGGCCTCAGCGCCCTCTCACTCTCGAGCCTGGTGAACGCCGGAGACAGCGCCGGCACCGCGCAGCCGCGACTGCATCACCAGCCCAAGGCCAAGTCGGTGATCTTCCTCTACATGTCCGGCGGCGTATCCCATGTGGACAGCTTCGATCCCAAGCCGCTGCTGGGGAAACTCCACGGCCAGCCCATGCCCATGGCCCTCGAGCGCACCCAGTTCGACGCCGTTGGCACGATCATGGCCTCCCCCTTCAAGAGCGCCAGGTACGGTCAGTCCGGGCTCGAGATGACCGACATGTTCCCGCAGATCGCCGCTCGCGCCGACGATCTGGCGATCGTGCGCTCGATGACCGCCAACTTCAGCGAACATTCCCAGGGCAACTACTTCATGCACTCGGGCTTCCCCTTCCTGGGGTACCCCAGCGCCGGCTCCTGGGTCGTGCACGGACGTGGCAGCGAAAACCCGAACCTGCCGGGCTACGTGGTCCTGCAGTCAAAGCTTGCCTCCACGCCCCATGGCGGAGTGAGCATGTACGGCAACGCCTTCCTGCCAGCGACCACCGGTGGATCGATTTTTCACATCGGCCGCGAGCGCGCGGTGCCCAACATCGATCCGGCCATGCTCAAGAGCGAGCAGCGCCGCGCCCTCGATTTCATCAGCAAGCTCGACCGTGGCTTCGCCGATCGCGTCGCCGCGCGCGAGGCCGTCTTGGCCTCCATCAAGAACGCCGAAACCGCCTACCTGATGCAGGCCGCCGTTCCAGAGCTGACCGATCTCAGTGACGAGAGCGAAGCTACGCGCGAACTCTACGGCCTGAACAGCAAGAACAAGCACAAGGCCGAGTATGGGCGTCAGTGCATGATGGCCCGGCGCCTGGTCGAACGCGGCGTGCGCTTCGTGGAGCTCTCCTGCTGCAGCCACAACATCGGCGGCGGCAACGGCGGCAATCCCTGGGACCAGCACAGTGAACTCAAGCGCGGTCACGGGCTCATGGCCGAGCAGGTGGACGGGCCCATCGCCGCGCTCCTGATCGATCTCAAGCGCCGCGGCCTGCTCGACGAGACCCTACTCGTCTTCAGCGGCGAGTTTGGCCGCACGCCCTTCTCCCAAGGTTCCGACGGCCGCGACCACGACCCCTTCGGCTTCAGCCTGTGGCTAGCCGGCGGCGGGATCCAAGGCGGTCGCTCCCACGGTGCCACCGACGAGTTCGGCTACAAGGCCGTCGAGAACATAGCGACCGTCTATGACCTCTGGGCCACCGTCTTGCACCAGCTAGGCATCGACCACGAGCGCCTCACCTTCCGTTGGGGCGGCCGCGATCTGCGCCTCACCGACGTGCACGGCGAGGTCTGGCGCGATCTGGTTTAGGTCGCTGCGCGCCCTCACCAGCGCTGAATACTGTCGCGAGCTCCTGCTAGTCCTTGCTCAGGAAGCGCCGCCATTTGACCGGCACGTCATTCTCCTGCACAGCGCCAGGCGTACTGCGGCCGCGCTCGACAAGCGTAGCCATCAATGCCGTCAGCTCAGCTACCACGCTCGCGTGGGAGCTATAGAGGTTGTCCACTTCGCCCAAATCATCCGACAAGTTGTAGAGCTGGGCCCGCTGATCGTCGCCGCCCTTGGTCCAACCGCCAGAGCCCTTGCCGAAAATCAACTTCCACGGACCACGCCGCACGGCGAACAGACCGCCCATCGATTGATTGATCGCGCTTTGGCGTAGGACCGTTCCGCCGGTGAGCAGCGGAATGATCGAGTAGCTGTCCTCACCTGCGTCCTCCGCCAGCTCGTGCCCAACGATCTGCGCGCAGGTCGCCATGATGTCCGCCTGCTGCACAAGCCCGGCATGGGTGCTGCCCGGCTCGACGACTTCGGGATAGCGCACGATGAAGGCCACACGGTGGCCGCCCTCCCAGACATCCGACTTGTAGCCGCGCAGGGGCCCACTGGCGAAGTGACCCAGCTTCTCCATGGCCGGCGCACCGATGTAGGGCGCGCAGCCATTGTCGCTCGTGAAGATCACGAGCGTGTTGTCTGCTTCCCCGCTGGCCTCGATGGCCGAGAGCACCTGCCCCACGACCGCGTCTGTCTCCATGACGAGGTCAGCGTAGGCATTGATCCCGCTCTTGCCCTTCCACGGCTTGTTCGGAGACAGCGGCGTGTGCGGCGCCGTGAGTGGCAGGTAGAGGAAGTAGGGCTGCTCAGCCTTAGACGCACGCCCAATGAACTCCGCTGCACGTTCACCGAGGGCGGGCAGAATGGGTTCGAGCTTCCAGCCCGCCAAGGCTGGGCCTTGAGTACTGGCCTGGTGATTCTGGAACAGCCGTTCGGGCAGAAACTCGGAAGGCAGACCGACCGTACGGTCCTGATCGATAAAGCAGTACGGCGGCCAGTTGGGAACGTCGGTACCGAAGTACTCATCGAAGCCCCGTGCAATCGGCCCGCCCGAGATGGGCTGACCAAACACAGCCTTCCAAGCAGCGCGTTGCGCAGCGTTGGCCAAGTCATCGCGCTTGCCCCGCATGAGCGCTCGCTGATCGGCGGCGATCGGCCAATCCCAACCCAGGTGCCACTTTCCTACGCAAGCGGTCCTGTAGCCCTCTTGCTGGAGCATACCCGCGACCGTCAGGCGATCTGCATCGATCAGCGGCCGTTCCCAAAGCCCAACGATGCCCTTCTGCAGGCGGGTGCGCCAATGGTAGCGACCGGTCAGCAGGCTATAGCGGGATGGCGAGCAGACACCCGAGCTTGAGTGCGCATCCGTGAAGCGCATGCCTTCGGCCGCAAGCCCATCGATGTGCGGCGTCGGGATCTTGCCGCGTTCTGGGTTGTAGCAAGCAACATCCCCATAGCCGAGGTCATCCGCGTAGATGATGACGATGTTCGGCTTGTCATTGGCGCAGGCCGGACGACTCAGCTGCAGCGCAAGGAAAGCTGTCAGAAGCACGCTCGCTACAGTCGATCTCTGGCCCATGCACTTCACTCTACGATTTCCGTGCACCATTCCGTCTGCGCATGCCCCTGCGTGTCCCAGGGACGGGGAGGGAAACTCTCTCGGCTGAGGTATGAAGGATTAGCGCAATGCTCACGCGGATCATGACTCCCTTGAACGGGCTCGCCCTCATGCTGCTGGCGGCCTGCAAACCAAGACCCCTCCGGAGTTCGCGAGCTACCCCTTCTGATCCGGTCTATCCATGACCAGCCACCCGGCACTCGGTGACCGCGTCCGTGACCGCGACCGCGACCGCGAAGTACCGCGCTCTGCTCAAGCTTGCGCAGGCTCGCTACTTCCACTTGTGGGTTTCCGCAGCTTCCAACGCCAGTAGCCCAAGGCCAGTAGTGCGGCGGAGATGACATCCCAAAGGTAGTGCTGTTTGACCGTAAGCGTGCTGATGGCCACGACGACAAAGCAGGCCCAGAGCAGGATCTTCCTGCGCCGCGATCGGATCCACCTGGTCACTTGGAGAGTAGCCAGGCATGTCCACGCCACGTGCAGGCTCGGCCATGTGTTGAAGGGTCGATCCTGCACGTGCACCAGCAGGTTGAGCTGGTCCACGACTGAATCCCCATGCTGCTCCGCCGGCACGCGTAGGGCCATCTCCGCAGGCGCAATGAGGAAGACGGCACAGGCGATGAGCGTAAGCACGAACTGGCCCTCGTAGAGCCTGAACAGATCGCGAGCCCCAGAACTTGTCTTGGGGTAGGTCAGAAAGGGAAGACAGAGGAGCAACTCGAACAACCCGTGATAGACGAGGATGGTCCACGGCAGATACGGGATGCGGCTGTCCAGGGTGCGGCCTTCGACAACGAATACCTGCGCCGGGTCGAACACCGTCACGCCGCGACGGTAGGCCAGTTCATTGACCGCGAAGTAGGCACTCCCGCTAACAAGCATCATCAGCAGCCATCCCAGCGCTGCAGATACCCGAGAAGCCTCTGCTCTATCCCGAAGTCCGAACCATTGAAACGGCACCCGCCCCCGCCCCTCAATCACCGATCCGCCTGCATGTCGAGCACATCGAACCAGGGACAACCACGTTGGACAATCGCCATGATCTTCCAGCATACGGTGCGGCACTGAGCCCGGCGTCTTACCATTGGCTGTCTCATCAATGGAACATCAGAACGCGCATGCACGTCCTGTCCTACCATGATTCCTCGCAGCGTGTCTCCTGCAAAGCTGGCCATACAGACCCCTTCCAAGCCTGATCAATGCTCCGCACCTCGCACCTCGCCGCATCGTTCATCGTTCTCTGCGCATCAGCTTCTGCTCAGCAGAGCGCTACCACGCAGCCCCTCCCCAGCGCCGTAAAGCACGCCGGCATCTACCACGTCGCCACCGGCACGTGGACCCGCAGCAGCTCCGCGACTGCCAACCTCGGCCCGGACACCATCTACCGCAACGACGCACCGTCCGGCTACTTCAGCACCCTGAACAACGCCGCCGCAACGGGCGACTGGTCCGCCATCGACGCTGGTCACGTCCCGACCGATGCGAGCTCCATTGCGGGAGCCGATCGTGACAACTACACAGTCGATGGCATCGAGTTCGCCTACTGTTCCGGCGTGGTCGGGCCCAACACTGCCATCACCTTCAACCTGTACGACAGCTACGCCCCCTGCGACCTGATCGTGACCGCTCCCAGCGCTCCCTTCACACTAGGAGGCAGCGTGTCCGCAACAGGCCTCCCGGGTGGGACCGCCTCTGGGTCCGCTTGCTGGATCGTGACCTTAGATTTTTCCGGTGGCGGTGAGTTGTGCCTCATAGGCGACGGTGGTTCTTCCAACCCCGGCGAGGATCTTGACACCACGCTCGACTCCTTCGGTCTCGAGTGGATCTTCAACGGCGCAGCTGGCACTGCGACCGGTCCCATGCTTGCCGGCGACCCCACCTGGTCCACCACAACCGCTGGAAGCATCACAGGGGTCGGCGGCGGCGGTACGTACTACAACCCGACCGTGAACGCCTGCAGCACTGCCACCGGTCTCGACACCGAGGACTTCTTCGCTGTTGACAACAACAACGCTGGCATCGCTCCCGGCTGCTACTTCTTCGGTGGCTACAAGAACACCAACGGATGCGGCCTTGCCTCCAACACGCCGATGGGTTCCTTCCACCAGGTACTGTTCGCGCAGACCGCTATTTGCGACCCCCGCCCGCCCAGCTACTGCGACCCGGCCGGCGTCAACGAGGACGGTCTCATGGCTAGCCTGACCTCTACCGCCGACGGGCTGGCCGGTTCCGGTATGACCCTAAACTGCACGGGTGGCACCGCTGGCCAGGCCGGAATCGTCATCGTCAGTGATGATGTCTCCGGCATCCTCAGCCTCAGCAACGGCACTCTGTGTCTCCAGGGCTTCGGCCGCTACAACGGCAACGCCGGCCCAGGGGGACACTCCCTCGGCCTCTTCAGCGCAGCTAACGTCTTCCAGGCCCTCACGGGAAACGGCGACGCCAACGGCGAGGGCTTCCGCGTCCCGGTTCAGCTTCCCACCCCGCCCGGTGGCAACGTCACCGCAGGTCAGACCTGGTACTACCAACTCTGGTACCGCGACAACCCGAGCCTGGGTACCTACAACTTCTCTAACGCCGCTTCCTGGTCCTTCTAGGCCTACGGAGTCGGCTCTTTCCCCGACTCCGTATACCTAGCGCCCTAGGAACTAGAGGAAGCTCAGCTCCACCGCGTTGGTGAAGTTCGACGTAGGCGAGCCATTCACGAAGTCACGGTGCCAGCACTGGAAGTTCCAGGTCTCGCCCGCCATGACCGACACGCCAAAGCTGGGGGGCTCGGGGATGTTGGTGAGGTCCACGGTGATGGAAAAGCTGCCACCTACGACCTGTCCGATCTGCGTGTTGAAACGCGCGATGCTGCCGATCACACACAGGTCGCCCTGGCTGCCGGAGGGGTTGGCGACGAAGCCCTGGGTGCGGCTCCCGAGGAAGTAGGCGAACTGTCCGTCGGGCAGATCACTGGCCACCAGGGTCAGGTCATTGTCCGCAGCGACCGGGCTGCCCACGGCGCTAATCGCGCCGGGCTGACCGCTGGAGTTCGGATTACCGGGGCCACAGTAGTTGCTGCCGAAGCCCGCGCTGGTGAGGATGAAGTTGTCGAAGCTGATCTCGTGGGCTCCGAACCAGCTACCGCCATTCCAGGGACGGCTGGTGGTGATGCCTAGGTAAGAGACGTTCTGGATCACGAAGTTCCACATGTCGTCCGCATCAAAGCCAGCGTTCGGGCTGTTGGGCAAAATGTTGCCCTCCCACCCCGCAGGAATGGTCGTGGAAGCCACGTCGATCGGCAGATTGAAGGTCGCCCAAGGCGACATGCCGAACTGGAAGTTGTCCCCGGTAGGAACGTAGACCCAGGTGTCATCGAGGAAGTCGGCGGGCGTGCCGTTGTCGTTGCCCACAAGCAACCAGGGCAGGGTGCCGAAGTTTGAGCTGCCGAGCTCGACCTGGCGGTCGTACTGGAAGCTCTGCACGTTGCCTTGGCGCCAGTCGCCGCCCCAGCCGTGATTCGCGCCGCGGGCCCAGAGCATGGGCGCGGGCAGGAATGAGCTGGAGCTCTGCACGGTCACCAACAGGCGGCCGCCGGGGTTGCCACCCATCGCGTCGGTCAGGGCACCGGGCTCAAAGTCGATTCCCCA
>JBLIOL010000050.1:0-22024 GCA_047639615.1 Planctomycetota bacterium
GTTCGGCCCTGGCAGGAGCTCCGCCACGGTCAGACAAGCCCCACATAGGGATATGGAATCGCCCAAACCGGGCTCCCAGCCCTCCAGAGCAGGGGCACGCACCACCAGGCGGGCACCGGTGCCTCGGGACTCCACGGATTGGATCGGGACAAGCGCTTCGACGATTCCTGTGAACACGGCTGGAGGGGGGGGCAGGGGGGGCTCGGGGTAGCCGGCAACTAGCTTGCCGACAGGCGCCCATTAGACTTGACGGCCCCCCGGAGCGTGCCTACCCTGCTGGCCCTTTTCGCCCTTCGGCGTCTATGCCGCTCTTTACCATTCTCACCCTCTTTCCGGAGGCGCTGGAGTCCTACGCCAATGTAGGCATCCTCGGCCTCGCACGACGCAATGGCCTCGTGGAGATCGACTTCGTCGATTTTCGCGACTGGGCCCGGGACCGTCATCGCACCGTGGACGATCGCCCTTTTGGCGGCGGCCCGGGCATGGTCCTGAAGCCTGAGCCCATCGTCGAGTGCGTTGACTGGATCGAAGCACGTCGCGGCCCCCACCGCCGCATCGCGCTTTGCCCCACTGGCCCTCTCTTCCGGCAATCCGACGCAGCCGAGCTGGCCGCCGCGGAACGAACCCTCCTGCTCTGCGGACGCTACGAGGGTTTCGACCAGCGCGCCCTCGACCACTTGGCCTTCGAGACCCTGTCCATTGGCGAGTTCGTTCTTGCCGGCGGAGAGCTCCCGGCCCTATGCGTCCTCGAAGCCGCGACGCGACTGATCCCAGGCGCGCTCGGCCACGAGCTCTCCGCCGTCCAGGACTCGTTCCACGACGGCGAGACCCTCGACCACCCCCACTACACTCGTCCGCGGACCTTCCGCGGCGAGCCGGTACCCGACGTACTGATGAGCGGCGATCACGCCCGAATCGACGCCTGGCGCCAAAAAGAAGCACGTAACCGAACACGGACCCGCCAAGCGGAGGAGGCTCGCAGAGCCCCCCAAGCGGATTCGCCCGACCGCCCCTAGCGAGCAATCGCAACTAGCCGACCCCTATTGGAGCCGCACGCGGCTCCGCAGTCAGATGGATCTCATTCACGAACTTGAACTCGAACTGGGCAAGAAGTCCCTGCCCAACGTCCACCCCGGCGACAGCGTCGAGGTGCACTACCTCATTAAAGAGGGCGAGAAGGAGCGCGTTCAGCTCTTCTCCGGCACGATCATCTCCGTCCAGGGTCGCGGTATCCGCCGCAACATCATCGTGCGTCGCATCGTCCAAGGCGAAGGCGTCGAGCGTACCTTCCCCCTGCACGGCCCCCGCGTGAAGGACGTCGTCATCACCCGTCGCGGTGATGTGCGCCGCGCCAAGCTCTACTACCTGCGCGATCGCGTCGGTAAGAAGACTCGCGTCAAGGAGCTCCTGGGCGACAAGTCCCGCCGCGAGCGGGACGCCGAGAAGGCCCGCCGGGCCTCTCTCGAAGAGAACTCAGACCAGGCCTAGGCCTGTCCTACGGGGCCCGATCTCACCAGAGGGTGGGATCGGGCCCCCTGACGTTTCGCGGGTGCAGCCAAGGCTCACCACCGAAACCGGTGCTTGCCCCGCAAGACGCCCGCACAACTTCCGAATAAACCCCCTTCGGGCTCCTCGAGCCTGACGACCCCGTCCCCGCTGCGCCGCTTTTCGATGCTCGAAGACATCTCACGCAAAGTCACGATCCTGCTTTCCCTTCTGGTGGCCACTGCCATCTCCTGGGCGGTGCTGGGTCTAAACCTGGGCTTGGACCTGCAGGGCGGTACCCGCCTGGTCTACTCCATCGACATCGACCGTGCTCTCGAGGACGGCAGCATCACCGAGTCGGAGGCTGCCAACCCCTCGAAGCTGAAGTCGGATGTGATCAGCATCTGGACCAAGCGCATCGACCCCCAGGGCGTGCGCAACGTCGTCGTGCGCAGTGAAGGCACCAACCAGATCTCGATCGAGATCCCGGGCAGTGCTTCCGCCGTGCGCAGCAAGGTCAGCGCCCCGCTCTTGGAGGCCATCGACGAGGAGTCAATCCGCATCGAGCTGGATGCCTTGCTGCCCAAAGTGGATGGCCAGGAACCGCGCGCCAGCGAACTGGCGGACCTATTCCCCTCATCAGGTGGTGTGATCGAGATCGGCGGCGAGCGCATGCGCTACAGCCGTCGCCAAGGCTACGTCCTACGCGAGGTTGAGCGCGGCTACGACGGCACCGGCGCCAAGACTCACGCGAAGGGCGATTCGATTCTGCTCAAGGCCTCTGACCCGTGGCGCGATCTCATCGAGAACGTCGGGGACATGCACTTCTTCATCGAAGCCACCGGCAACGACCTGCGCGATGCCAGCAACCCGGCACTGTCCACGGACCTGCCCGGCGAGACCGACGCCATGCGCGCTTGGCTGACCGCCAACCCCGGTATCGGCATCCAGAGCTACAACGACGAGCTGGCCCAGCGCGAGGGCCCCGCTAGCCGCTTGCGCTTCTACCCCATGGCTTCGGACAACCCCGACGCCACGCTCGAGTCCCTGATGCAGGCGCTGATCATTCAAGAGAATGAGAACTGGCGCTTCGACGGCGACGACATGCAGGCCTTCTACCCGTCCACGGACGACCTGGGTCTGCCCGCCGTTGGCTTCATCGCCAAGGGCGAGTCCCAGACCCACTTCGGTGACTTCACCGAGGAGCACGAGCAGGAGCGCATGGCGATCGTCATCAACGACGTGGTCGCTACTTTCCCGAACATCTCTGAGCGCCTGCCAGGCCGCGGCATCATCAACGGTGGCGCCGGCGGCTTCACCTTCGAAGAGGTCAACGAGCTGATCGAAGTGCTGCGCAGTGGTTCGCTCAAGATCCGCCCGGACTTCGAGTCCCAAGAGACCGTCGGTGCAACCCTCGGTGCTGAGTACGTGAAGCGCGGATTCACCTCCGCCGCCCTGGGTCTGACCCTGGTGCTGATCTTCATGCTGTTCTACTACCGCAAGCTCGGTGTGATCGCAGCGATTGGCCTACTGTTCAACCTGGTGCTCCTGATGGGCTCCATGGCCTTCATCCGGGCCACCCTCACGCTACCGGGCGTGGCGGGCATCATCCTGACGGTCGGTATGGCGGTGGACGCCAACATTCTGATCTACGAGCGGATCCGCGAGGAGGCCGCCCGCGGCCGCAAGCCTCTGCAGTCCGCACGGGACGGCTTCAGCAACGCGCTCTCGACCATCGTCGACGCCAACCTGACCACGCTAATCACAGGCCTGATCCTCTACAAGTTCGGCACCGGCCCCATCAAGGGCTTCGCGACCACGCTCTGCATCGGAATCATCACCTCGATGATCTCGGCGCTGATGCTGACCCGCGTGCTCGTGCACGTGGCACTCGAGAAGGGCGTCGAAGACTGGAGCATGATGCAGTTCGTCAGCAAGACGAAGATCAACTTCATGGGCAAGGCCAAGCTCGCCGGGGTGCTATCCCTGGGCTTGATCATCGCCGGCGTGAGTCTCTTCGCCAGCCTGCCCACCAAGCAGAAGGTCGGCATCGACTTCCTCGGTGGTACCAGCCTCACCATCCGCACCGAAGAGCCCCAGACCGCGGACACCATCCGCGAGCTGCTCTCCGCTGACGGCAACGAGCTGATCGGCCAAGACAACCTCTTCACCAAGTCGAAAGAGGTCAAGCCGATCCTCAACTCGAGTGACGCTGATGGCTTCACCTCCTTCCGAGTGGTCGCCAAGACACCGGACGCAGACCTCTCCAGCATCCGCGAGGATGTGGAGACCTGGCTCGGCAGCGTTCTGCAGAAGGGCCCGGTCGAAGTCAGCGTTACCGATGGTCGCGCCGAAGGCCGCCTCTACTTCAGCGGTGAGCACAAGCCGCAGGACCTGGTGACGATTCTCGTCGGTCAGGGCATCGGCGCTGCCACCGTCACTCAAGACGGCGAGAGCGGCGGCACCTACTCCTTCTCCGGCACCGCCGGCGCGGGCAAGACTGCCTCCGTCCTCCGAGCTCAGCTGAGCCGCGACCTGGAGAGCCTCACGGATGCTTCCGGCCAGGTTCTGACCCTCTCCAGCCCCATCGGTGAACTCACCTCCGTGGGCGCGCAGGTGGTCGAGGATCTGCGGGACAAGGCCGTGGTCGCCATCCTGCTCAGCCTCTTCGCCGCCGTGATGTATATCCGGGTGCGCTTCGCTGAGTACTCCTACGGTTTCGCCGCTGTGATCGCGCTCGTCCACGACGTGCTGATCACCATCGGCGCCCTGGGCTTGATGATCTGGACCGGAGCCATCGAGGCTGAGATCAACCTAGCCATGATCGCGGCCTTCATGACCATCATCGGTTACTCCCTCAACGATACGATCGTTGTGTTCGACCGTATCCGAGAGAACCTGCACAGGGTCAAGGGCTCCATGCGGGAGATCATCAACGTCTCCATCAACCAGACCCTGGCACGCACCCTGCTGACCTCGATCACCACCCTGATCTCGGTCACCCTGCTGTTCGCTTTCAACCTGGGTACGGGCAACGTAATCGAGGGCTTCGCCTTCGCCATGTTGGTCGGCGTCTTGGTCGGAACCTACTCCTCCATGTTCGTGGCCACCCCGGCCCTGCTCTGGCTGGAAGGTATCCGTCAGTCCCGTCTCACGGATGAGGAGCGCGCCGAAGAGGCCGCCCTGGCCCTTGAAGGCACAGCCATCGACGAGGTCGACGCGGTCGACAACTAGGTCGCTCTCCCGCGATCGAGGGGCGTCCCATCAGACGCCTGGCTTCGTATACCGCGCTCCGGTTACCCTGCTTCTAGCACGGGGCCGGAGCGCGGCCCATTTCGGCTCATGCGAATCATCCTCGGTCTACTACTCCTCGGCGGTCTATTCCTGATGGCCGCCCTGTGGCAAGACCGCATCACCGAACGACTGCGCGGGGAGCGGCGCTTGGTGCACGGCATCCCCCAGGCCGGCGATATACGCGGCGACGACTGGGCACGCCTGATCCTGGGCCGGCCCAGTGGCGAAGAGCCTCTGCCCGCCCCCACCGACCTCTCCACGCCCCCGCCCGTGGACGAGGATCAAGAGTTCCGCATCGAGCTGCCCGACTTCGCGCCGGACTACCACTACGTGGTTACCTCCAAGGACGTGCTCGGCAAAATCTGCCAGGCGCACTACGACTCGGAGTATCCGCTGCGCAAGCTGGTGGCTGCCGTAGCCGCCTACAACGACCTGCGTTCGGCCAACGACATCCGCGCCGGCCACGTGCTCCTGCTGCCAGACCTGGGCATCCTCTTCCCCCAGGACTGAGCCCCTACTGCATGCCGCGCAGCTCTCTGAGGGCGCGCTCAAGCTCTAGACGGCCTTGGGTTGCCAGGCCCTCGACTTCGCCGGTACGGCCCTCTCGGCAGGCGCCTTCCATGCGGCGCAGAAGCTTCGCGAAGTCCATGGCACCGACCGTACCGTTGGAGGACACAAACTTGTGAGCCACATCCGCACACTCTTCCAAGGAGCCGCCAAGAACCAGGCGCTCGATCTCGTCCATGATCTCGGGCGCGGTTTCCATGTAGGACTGGATCAGCTCCAAGGCTAGCTCCTCACCCACAGGATCACCGTCGCGCAGACAGCCAAGAATCATCGGATCCAGAGCCGGTGACGTCTGAGCCGAACTCGAGGCCGGCAGAGGCGCTGACACTTCAGCCAGAGCTTCGGGCTTCACCTCGACTTCCGCTTCATGGCTCATGTCGGGCTCGACTGCCGCCGTCGTAGTCGTAGCGACCTGAACCTCACAGCGGCTCAGCCAGTCCTCCATCCAAGCGAGCATGTCACGCGGCTGAATTGGTTTGGTGATGTAGTCGTCCATACCAGCCTGCAAGCATTTCTCGCGGTCACCACGCATGGCATTCGCGGTCATGGCGAGGATCGGCACACGGCTACCATCCGCTTCCTCGAAGCTGCGGATCCGACGGGTCGCCTCGAAGCCATCCATCACCGGCATCTGGCAGTCCATCAAGATCAGGTCGTAGTTCCCTTCACCATAGGCTTCCAAAGCCATGATCCCATTGTCGACCACGTCCACCGGGTATCCGCGCTTGCCCAGGATGTACTGCACCAACTGTTGGTTGGTCTGGTTGTCCTCCACCAGCAGGATGCGAGTTCTAGAGCGGCGCTGCTCCGGGATCACGTCCTTGGGCTCTTCAGGTTTCGCGCGCTCCGGCTCACTCACCCGCATACCCGTCGCGCGCTCGAGCACCTGCAGTAGATCCCCGCGCTTGAGCGGTTGCTTGATGGACGCAAACACCTGGGACTCGTCCGATTCGCCTTGCTCCTCACTCGGAACACTCGGAATCAGCATCACCACGGGGACTTCAGCTAGCTCGCAATGCCCCCCAAAAGCCCCGAAGAAGGCAGCCTTGCCGGGCAGCTGCGAATCCAACAGCAGGATGTCGTAGGACTCCCCGCGGGCGAGGTCTTCAAATGCACCGTAGGTCGAGGTCTCCACGTGGGCGTAGCACCCCATCGTCTCCAGCTCACGCTGGCACAAACTTGCGATCTCAGCGCTCTCGTCAACGATCAGCGCGCGCAGGCCGCGCAGGTTCGGCAGCGTGGCCTTCGCACGCGCTGAGCCAACTACGACATCACGCAACCACACCCGAGCCCAGAAAGTAGACCCACGACCAAACTCACTCTGCACGCCCACGCTGCCGCGCATGAGATTCGCTAGCTGTTGAACGATCGCCAGGCCCAGGCCTGTACCGCCATAGCGCCGGCTTGTAGAGGACTCCGCCTGACTGAAGGACTCGAACAGGAACTCCTGCCCCTCGGGCGAGATACCGATGCCCGTATCACGCACTTCCATGCGCAGCTCGGAGCCACCATTCATGCTGCGCTCGTAGAACAGCTCGATGATGACCACGCCTTCCTGAGTGAACTTCACAGCGTTGCCCGCGAAGTTGAGCAGCATCTGCTTAAGCCGACCTGGATCGCCCAGAATCGTCGCGGGCACATTCGGGTGCACGAAGGAACCGACCTTCAGTCCCTTCCCTTGGGCCTCGTACGCAATCAGGTCGCAGACGTCCTCCACGATTTCCCGCGGCTTGAAGGCGAGCTCCTCCAGCTCCAGCTTGCCGGCCTCGATTTTGCTGAAGTCTAAGATGTCGTTGAGGATCGAAAGCAAGCCGCTCGAAGAGCGCACCACCTTCTCTGCCATGCAGTTTTGGTCTTCGTCTAGGTCCGTGTCCAGCAGAAGCGCCGCCATGCCCACCACCGCGTTCATGGGCGTACGAATTTCGTGACTCATGTTGGCCAGGAAAGCCGACTTCGCCACCAAAGCATCCTCGGCCATCCGGTGCGAGGTGTTCAACTCCTCGTTGAGGCGCACGAGCTCCTCGGTGCGGGTCTCGACCTCCTGCTCAAAGGTGTCGAGCGTGTGGGCAAGCTGGCGGTCTCGCTCGACCACCTCGCCCATGATTTTATTGACCGTGCCCGCCAGTTCCTGGGCCAGGGGATCTTCGCTGCTGAGGATCGACTCGAACTGCCGCTCCCCGGCAACATGGGATGCAGCGTCATGGAGTTTCTGAAAGGGCGATAGCAGGCGCTCCTGCAAGGTGCGCACCGTGAATAGCAGTAGGCCGCCCGCTGTCAGCAGTAGCAAGGCCAGCGGCAGCAAGCGCGCAGCGAGTCCAGGTCCGCGAGCTGCGGCTGACCAAGCCAGCACGAGCTGTCCGTCGCCGGACTCCAACTGCAGGCTGCGCTCGAGGGTCTGGTAGGGCGGGCCTAGGAGCGGCGTCAGCCGCTCACCGTCCACGCTCCGGGTCCAGTCAGCCCCACGCTCCCAGCCCCAGACCAATTCTCCGGTGGAGCCAAAGACTGCCGCCGCAACCAGATCGGATTGGAATCGAACCGCAGTCCAAGCCTGCGGCGGGTGGGACTGCGAGGAGGCCTCGTAGACCGTGTCCGCGGGCGTCGAGACCGCGATCACCTCCGCTAGGACGCCCAGATCGGCCTGAGCGTAACTTCGCTGCCTCAGGACATCGCTGTATCCAAAGAGGCAAACAAGGGCAAGGAGAGCCGCAACAGCGCCAATAAGGACACGTAGCGATGCACGACAAAAATAGGAGGGGCGCTTCACGGTGGTGAGCTGTGGGCTCACCCTGTTCTTCGGACCTCAAGCGCCGAATGATTAGGCGGATTGGTGGTCCTCTAGGCATCCGTCGTTACGAACCGCACGGCATCCCCGGCCTCGCGTTTGAGCACTCCTAGCGTTCCCGGGCTGCAGTTGGCGTGGAGGATCATCATTCCGTCCTCGCAGGCCTCTTTTTGGACAGCCGCATGGGCCTTTACCAGGGCGATCGTACGCCCGTCCTGCACCGGAATTTCGACCCGTACAAAGGTCGAGCGGGCGTCCAGCTCAGCCGAAATCAGCGCCGTCAGGCGCTCCAGCCCCTCCCCGGTCTTAACACTGGTATGAACCACCGTCGCGCTGCGCTCGCCGAGCAGCAGCTGCAACTGGATCGGGTCCTCCACTAGATCGACCTTGTTCAGCACGATGAACTCCGGCTCCAGTCGCGGCGAGAGGCTGCTGAGGACCTCGTCCACCGCGCGCATCTGCAAGGGCGCATCCGGGTGCGACGCGTCCACCACATGCACGAGCAGATCCGCCTGCAGGGTCTCTTCCAAGGTCGCGTGGAAGGAAGCCACCAGGTGGTGCGGCAAGCGCTGTAGGAAGCCCACAGTGTCCGAGAGCAGCACCGTACGCCGGTTCGGTAGCACCCAACGCCGCGTACGCGTATCCAAGGTAGCGAAGGGCATGTCCGCCGCAAACTCCTCGGAGCCGGTCAGGTAGTTGAGGATCGAGCTCTTGCCCGCGTTGGTGTAGCCCACCAGACCCACCTTGAACTCCGCCGCGCGCGTCAAAACCTGACGCTCCTTGCGCGCCTTGATCACGGCCAGCTCACGCCTCAAATCCGTGACACGCTTATTCAGCAAGCGGCGGTCGGTCTCCAGCTGCGTCTCACCCGGACCACGGGTACCGATGGCACCCTCCATCCGTTCCAGGTGCGTCCACATGCGCCGCAGTCGCGGCAGCAAGTATTCGTTCTGCGCCAGCTCGACCTGCAAGCGCGCCTGCCGCGTCTGCGCGCGCCTTGAAAAGATGTCGAGGATTAGCTCGGAGCGGTCTACGACACGCACACACCAGACCTGTTCCAAATTGCGGACCTGGGCCGGCGTCAAGTCGTTATCGACGACCACGGCGTCAGGCTTCTGAAGCTCGACCTCTTCGTGGATTTCCTCGACCTTGCCGCGGCCCATGAGCGTCGCCGGATGCGGCCGGTCGCGACGTTGGATGTAGGTGTCACCAACCACATCCCCATCGGCAGCGCCCACCAGGGCGCGCACCTCGGACAACTCGCCGTCGAATTCCTTGGGATGGCCGGGAAGGATCACACCGCATACGACCACACGGTCGCGGTGCTCTTGATTCGATTGGGAGGGACGCGTCATGAAGCACTACTGGGAACAATCACAGGCACCGTCTGGGCCCGCATGCAGGCCAAGCCGCCGGGTTCCCATTCGGGCACAAGTTCGATATGCGCTGCCCATTCATCGCGGGCAACGGGGAAGTCTCTGCGGAAATGCACGCCCCGGGATTCCTCCCGGGTGAGCGCAGAGAAAGTAGCCAAACGGGCCACAAGTAGCATGTTCTGGAGCTCCCAGAAACGCGGATTGGCCAGGGCTTGCCCGCGTGCAGCCTTGGTCCAGAAAGCTAGATGATCCACAGCTTCGCGCATGCTCTCACCATCACGCTCCACCCCCATCTGACGCCACATCATGGACTTGAGCGAGTAGGTCAAGTCGTCCACGTGCAGCTGCACCTCCGGCGGCGCCTTGTCCGGCTCGCGCAGGGGCCCCTCTGGTCTGGAATCATGGCTGCTAGCCAAAGCGGAGGTACCCACCAGGCGCCCGCAACGCTCCCCTAGCACCAGTGCCTCGAGCAGCGAGTTGGACCCCATACGGTTGGCGCCGTGCACGCCGGTGGAAGCGCATTCGCCCACGGCCCACAGGCCAGGGACGCTGCAGCGACTCTCCGAATCCACGGCCAAACCGCCGACCATGTAGTGCATGCCGGGGCGCACCGGAATCGGATCCCGAGCGATGTCGATTCCAAAGTGGCGACAGATACGACTGATGGTCGGGAAGGCCACGTGCGGATCGGATTCCACCGCGGAAAGGTCCAGGTAGACACTCGTGTCTTCCGTCGCGACCATGCGCTGAAACACGGCGCGGCTGACCACATCGCGCGGCGCCAACTCCGCCTTCGGGTGGAAGCCTGGCATGAAGCGCTCGCCATTGCGATCGCGCAGGATGCCACCCGCTCCGCGCACGATCTCGGAGATCAGCACGCGCGCCGCACCGGCGATGTACAGGCAGGTGGGATGGAATTGGGTGAACTCAAGATCCCGTACTCGCGCACCAGCGCGCACCCCCATGGCGAGGCCGTCACCGGTGGCCAGCACAGGGTTGGTCGTCTCGCGGTAGATCTGCCCAGCACCGCCGGTGGCGAGCACGATCTCCTGCCCCAGGAATGCCACGCGGTCGCCGCGATCGGTCTTGCAAAGCAAACCGACCACGCGCCCGTCGCTGTTCGAAAGCAGGTCGATACCAAAGTGCCCGGGGAAGAGGCTGACCCGCGGGTGAGCTTCGAGGGAGCGCCGAATGGTCTCCTGAATTTCGACCCCCGTAGAGTCGCCGCGCGCGTGCACGATGCGTGCCTGCGAATGCCCGCCCTCCTTAGAAAGCGACAAGCTCCCGTCCGGCTCCCGGTCGAAGGCAGCGCCTAGGTCCACCAAGCGTTGCAGCGCACGGGGCCCTGCCTCGACCACCTCGCGCACGACTTCCATGTCGGAAAGCCCACAGCCCACCGAGAGGGTGTCCTCCACATGCTGCGCAAAGGAATCCGCTGGGTCCAAGACCGCAGCGATGCCGCCCTTCGCCCAGCGCGTGTTGCCGTCGGAGAGCTGCCCTTTGGCAACCAAAGCCACGTGGGCCCCCGCATCGGCAGCGGCCAAAGCAGCGAAGCCCCCGGCAGCGCCGGAACCCACAACCACCACGTCAAAGCGGTACTGGGGCACCAACCGCTTGTCGAAGGGGACCAGATGCCGGTCCAGTCCAAGAGTAAGTGTGTCGTGCAAGCGTTCGCCTCAGGGCCCATACATCTTAGTGAAGCAGCGCCAAAAGGCACCCGCAGAGACGCCCTAACATGTGCCCTAACAGCAACTTGGCCCCGGGGCCCCGAAAACTAGGAGGTTAGGGTCTTGGCAGGGCCCGACCCCACCGATCAAGATAGGTATACGTTAGGCCAACCGGCCACCGGAATTGGGGCGCGCCTCGCCCAAAGCCCGGTGGGACCACCCCCAGGCAGCTCCCAACACCCGGGAACCTGCCTGGACGGCAACTCTAGAAGAAATGACAGATGAAGCGCCACCACAACACCACAAGCGAAGTCCTCGAAGCAGCCCTCAAGCCCAACCACCACGACGGGTTCTGGATCTCCGCTGCCGAGAAGACGAAGCGCCGGAGTCCCCGAGTCTCCAGTGGTGGCCGCGCTCGGGTTAACGCAGGGGGCCGGTCCGACAGAGCCGGCCCCCTACCCCGACCCGCACGGCCCGGGATCCCCATCACCAAGCAGCAACTGCGTCTCAGCAGCGTGCCGCTGAAGCAGCCCCAACTCTGCTTCATGGATCCCAAATCCAGCGCCGCCCAACAAGCCACACAACAAGAGAGTGCGCGCAAGCGCAACGACTGGCTTGGCTACGCCTTCATGGGCGCGATGTTCGCCTGCACATTCCTGGTGTAGTCCTGCCCAGCGGGAATCAGCCGATCCCGCTGATCCCGCTCACAAGACAGCCGCCGATAAAGCCTCTGCATTCTGCGCCACCCCATGCTGCAATCGGGATGGACCGAAGCCTCCTCACAAGCGATTCAAACAGATGACCCAAGTCCCCCTGACGCGCCGCCAGTACGAGATCATGGAGTTCCTCCGTACCTATGTGGTGGAACGGGGAATCAGTCCGACCCTCGAGGAGATAGCAGATAACTTCGGCGTCAACAAGGTGACCATCTTTGGCCACGTGCGCGAGCTAGAGCGCAAGGGCGTCATCCTCAAGGGAGCCCCCGGCGTGAGCCGGTCGATCCAAATCGTTGAGGACGAGAGCACCCAATCTAGTCCGACCATTCAGATCCTCGGCAACATCGCAGCGGGCTGCCCTATCGAGGCGATCGAGAACCCAGAGCCCTTGGACATGGGCGACCTCATCCCCGATGGCCGCGACGTCTACGCCCTGCGAGTACAGGGTCAATCCATGATCGAGGACGCCATCGCCGACGGTGACATCGTGCTCATCGAACGCCGGGATACGGCACACAACGGAGAGACGGTTGTGGCGATTCTCCCCGAAGGCGGAGCGACCCTGAAGCGCTACTACAAGGAAGCTGATCACTTCCGCCTGCAGCCGGCCAACTCCACCATGGAGCCCATCCTCACCAAGGAGCTCGAGATTCGCGGTGTGGTCGTCGGCGTCGTTCGCCAGTACTAGCGGCCCTTCCAGCTAGGCTTGCGCTTCTCGACGAAGGCCTTGGGGCCTTCGACGAAGTCCTCGGACTTCACCATGCGCTCGATGGCCGGATACTTAGCGTTCATGGCGTCCTTGACGGAACCAAAGCGCATGCCTTCGATGGCGCACTCCTTGGTGGCCAAGATCGAGAGCGGCGCGGCCTCAGCGATTTGATCCGCCCAGCGACGGGCTGCGGCCATGAGCTCCTTAGGCGGGACCACTTCGTTGACGAAGCCTAACTGCACGCCTTCGGCAGCCATCACATTGCGTCCGGTCAGAAGCATCCCCATGGCGTGCTTCAGAGGAATCTGGCGCGAGAGCCGGTGAATGCCACCGGCCAGGGCGGCCAGGCCGATGCGCGGCTCCGGCAAACTGAAACGAGCGGTCTCCGATGCGATCACAAGGTCACAGGCCAGGGCCAGCTCGAAGCCGCCGCCAGCCGCGATGCCATTCACGGCCGCGATGATGGGCTTGGTACCGCCGTAGCGTTCCGTCAGGCCAGCGAAGCCCGTAAGGGGTGCCTCCGGCAGACTGTCCGAAGCAGCCTGACTCTTCAGGTCGAGCCCCGCGCAGAAGGCACGCTCGCCGGCACCAGTAACGATGGCTACCCGGTGCTGTGTGTCCGATTCGAATGCATCGAAGACCTCGGCCAATTCGAAACTGGCCTCGGGGTGCAGGGAATTCAGGACCTCGGGGCGGTCGATGGTGACCGTGAGAACGAAGTCGTCGCTCTCAACCTGGCAGTACTTGGTCATGCGAAGTTCGGGGTTAGCTGACTACGGGCGAGGTGAAACCCTGGGGTTTGAAGGTGAGCAGTGAACAGTCCAGTCGGCCCAGTAGTCGTTCCGCTGTTTCGCCGACCTGTACGCCGGGTCGTCCGCCACGGGACAGGGTTCCCATGATTAGTAGGTCCGGAGCCAGGTGCTCGGCCGCCTCACGAATGGCGACCGCCGGGCTCTTGCGCGAGAGGTGCACCTTTTCGGACGGCGTGCTCACAGCTTGAGCCTCCAAACTCTCGGACAAGGCTTCGCGCGCCTCTGACTTGAGTGCCTCGATCCTCTCGGCGTACTCCGCCTCTGACATCTCAGCAGCCTCGAGCTTGAGCTGAATCGGCACACGGTAGGCATGCAGTACGTGCAGAGCACCCTTGCTGGCGCGAACCAGGCGGGCGCCAGACTGGAGTGCTCGATCACCGACGGCCGTGAGGTCCGTAGCTACGAGCACCAGCTTGTGGGCCAAGTCATGATCGGGTTTGACCACCCAAACCGGGGCGGGGCATTTGCGAAGGAGTTTGGCCGGTACGGGTCCGATGCGCCGGGCAGCCGCATCGATCCCGACCGTGTCACGCTTTCCGACAACCACAAGATCAGCACCGGCCGCAACGCCGCGCATGAGCGCCAGCCAAGCGCGCTGCTCCGTGATATCGACTTCCGTATCCACACCCTGAGCGCGCGCCTCCTGAGCCAAGGCTTCCAGATTCGCTTGGCCCTCCGGAGCGAGCGGCAGCACCTCACCCTGGTGCCAGCGAGAATGCAGGATGGTCAGCTGCGCGCCCATTTCTCGGGCGACGGCCAATGCTTGCTTGAAAGCGGTCAGGGAACCGGGCGGCACGCTGTTCGTGCGCACCTTCAGCTCTACCCCAACAAGTACGTCTTGGATCGATTCCATGGCGCGGCTCAGACCGTTCGTCGAGTGCCTCCCTGGGCCTTCTCAATTTCGGCGCGGCGCTCCTCGTAACCCTCACGGCCCATGAGTGCGTAGGCGGCAACCTTGCCAGCTTCCACACCGGGCTGATCGAAGGCGTTGACGTTGTAGAGCTCGCCCATGACCGCCACGCTCAGCTCCATCAAGGTCAGGTACTGCCCCACCGTGTTAGCTGTCACGCGTGGGAAGCACAGGGTCACGCTGGGCCGCTGCGCATCGGCCAGCGCCACGCGCGTACCGTCACGCTCGGCGGCAAACAGCTCACCAAGCCCACGGCCCTGCAGGTACGTGAGCGCCGCGTGATCGCTAAAGCCCTCCGGCACGTTCACCGCGTGATCCGGTTGATCCACCTGAAGCAGCGTGAACCACTTGTCGTGGGGACCTTCCATGTACAGCTGCGATTGGCTGTGCTGGTCGGTCACGCCCACCGCACGCACGGGAGTCGGTCCCGCAAAGACCACCCGGCCCTCGCGATCCACACGCTTGCCGATGGACTCCGCAAGCAGCTGTGCATACCAATCCGCCAGATCCCGCAGGCGTTGGGAATAGGAGAAGGTCACTGCAATGTTGCGCTGCTGGGAGTCGTGCAGAAAGTGCTGCAGCCCCGCGTAGACAAGAGCCGGGTTCTGGAAGACCTCGTCCGTAGTGCAGCGCTTGTCCATGTCGGCTGCGCCGGCCAACAGTTCGCGAATGTCGATCGACAGCAGCGCCGCCGGCAGCAAGCCCACAGGCGAGAGCACACTAAAACGACCGCCGACGCCCTCCGGAACGATGAAGGACTCGTAGCCGTATTGATCGACCACCGGCCGTAGTACACCGGCCTCCGCATCCGTGGTGATCACGATGTGCGGCAGGTGGCCCTCTTCCCCCAAGCGCTCGACCAAGGCCGCGCGCAGGATCAGGAACTGCGACATGGTCTCCGCCGTGGAGCCCGACTTACTGATCACGTTGAAGACGCAGGTGGTCGGATCGACCGAGTCGAGAAACTCCCCCATCAAGTCCGGATCCACGTTGTCCAACACGAACAGGCGCGGTTGGCCAGCCGGCGGGAAGATGTCGTGGAAGGGACTATTGAGCGCCGTGTGCAAGGCCCGGTTGCCTAGGGCGGAACCACCGATCCCGAGCACGACCACATTCTCGAAGCGGCCTTGCACGCGCGTGGCGTAGTCCAAGACGCTTTCGAGAACATCCTCCGTATAGGGCAGATCCATCCAACGCAGATCCTTGGTACGGCGCGCCTGCACCGCAGCAAGAGCTGCCTGGAGCGGAGCTCCCATAGCTGCCAGGGCGGCATCATCGATGCCGTGTTCGGATCCGATGGCAGCGGCGGTGACGCCGGTGTAGTCGAGGGTCAAGCGTTCCATGTTTGGCAGCCTACGAGGTCCGAGGTCTGGTTGCTGGCCTAGAAAAGTCCGATTATCTGGCCCGAGTCATCGAGGTCCACCTGGCGATAGGCCGGCGTCCGACCGAGTCCAGGCATGGTCATGACCGCGCCCGCGTAAGCGATAACGAAGCCCGCACCCGCAGCCAATTTCAACTCGCGCACCGGGAAGGTGAAGCCGGTCGGGCGGCCCTTGAGCTTGGAGTCATGGGACAGACTGTACTGGGTCTTCGCAACACAGACGGGCAAGCCGGCGCCGCCATCAGCCTCGATGCGCTTCAGCTGCTCGCGTGCTTCCGGGGACAACTCCAAAGCGTCCGCGCCGTAGAGATCCTTAGCCAAGGTCTCGAGCTTCTGTTCGAGGCCAGCCTCCAGGTCGTACAGGTGCTTGAAGTCGCAGCTGCCGGAATCGGCCGCGGCCACGATGGCGTGCGCGATCGCCTCGCCACCAGCGCCACCCTTGCCATGCACTTCGCTGATTTCAGCCGCCACCGCGCCACTGGCCAGAGCGCGCTCGCGCACCAGCTCCAACTCGGCATCGCTGTCGGAGGGGAAGCGATTGATCGCTACCACCACCGGAATCCCGTGCCGGCGAACTCCAGCAAGCTGTGCATCGAGGTTGGCGCAACCCGCTTCGAGGTTGGCCAAGTTCTCTTCGAAGAGGTCCTCGGGCAGAGGGCGTCCCGGACGCACGTCGTAGTTGTTCGAGTGTGTTTTGAGAGCACGCACGGTAACGACCATCAAGGCCGCGTCGGGCTGCATGCCGGAGGTACGGCACTTGATGTTGCAGAACTTCTCGGCGCCCATGTCGGCGCCGAAGCCAGCCTCCGTCACCACGTAGTCCGCATAGCGTCGCGCCACGCGGTCAGCTGCCACGGAGGAGTTGCCGTGGGCGATGTTGGCGAAAGGACCCGTGTGCACGAAGGCGAGGGTGCCCTCGGTGGTTTGCATGATGGTCGGATCCATGGCGTCCTTCAGCAGAGCCGCCATGGCGCCCGCCGCACCGAGATCCTCAGCCGTAACGACCTTCCCCGCTTGATTGCGGCCGATCTGGATCTGTCCAAGCCTGGCGCGCAAGTCCTTCAGATCGCGGGCCAAGCCCAAGATCGCCATGACCTCCGAAGCCGACGTGATCTCGAAGCCGCTCTCCCGGGGAACGCCGTTCTTCGGGCCGCCCAGGCCGACCTGTATCTGGCGCAGGGCGCGATCGTTCATATCCACCACCCGTTTCCAGCTCACACTCTCGGGCACGATCTCGAGCGGGTTGTCGAGCAGAATGGTTGTGTCGATCGCCGCGGCAAGCAAGTTGCTAGCCGCTGAGACCGCGTGGAAGTCACCGGTCAAGTGCAGGTTGAAGTCCTCCATGGGAATAACCTGACTGTGGCCGCCACCAGCGGCACCACCCTTGATGCCGAACACGGGGCCCATGGAAGGCTGACGAATCGTGCAGACAGCGCTCTTGCCAATACGATTAAGTGCTAAGGACAAACCGATGGTGTGCACGGTTTTGCCCTCCCCAGCAGGGGTCGGCGTGATGGCGGTCACAAGTACGTAGCGTGAGCCCGTCTTCGCATCACCTTCCAATCCGAGGCGGTGATCAACCTTGGCCTTGTAAGGCCCGTAGTAGGTCAAGCGTTCCGTAGGGAGGCCAAAACGCGAGGCCACATCAGCCAGGGGCTGCATGGGTGTCTCGCGGGCAATTTCTAGATCGGACTTCATGGGATTCGTTTTCTGGGCTGCGTACTAAAAGCGCCGAGGGCTAGGGGTCCAATTCCCCGCGCCACGCGCTAGGGTGGAAGGGTAGCGATTCCGTCCGCCAAGGGGACTTCCATCCCCCCTGCGTCTGCCCTTCCTATGCCCGTGACTCCCAACCCGGCCCAAAACCTGAAGATTGGAGATTTCGCCAAGCTCGCAGGCACCAATCTGCGGACCCTGCGCTACTACGAGGAGCTCGGTCTCCTGCGCCCGGTGACTCGCTCCGCCGGTGGCTTTCGCCAATACCGTCCGGCCGATCTGTACCGGGTCCAACTGATCCAAAACCTGCAGGAGTTGGGCCTCCAACTAGACGAAATCGGCGAGCTGATCCAATGCTCCCCAGGCACTGGCTGCGGGGACGATTCCTCCACTGGCCGCCGCCAGTGGATGGCCAAAGTTCAGGCAGCTCTCGAGCGACAAGAGTCGCTCATCGCCGAGCGCATTGCCATGCTCGACAAGCAGCGGCGTGACGTGAGTAGCGCACGCACCAAGCTGGCGGAGTGCGCCCCTTGCGTGCACACCCCGAGTGAGAAGAACGACTTCTGCACTCCCTGCCACATGAGCGGCGAGCAGCTACCTGCTCTGCTCAACGCGCTCTTCCGCTAGACACAAAGCCAGCCTTGAGTGCGGTCTATCTAGACAACAACTCCACCACGCGCCCCGACTCGCGAGTGGTTGAAGCCATGCTGCCGCTCCTGCAGGAGCACTTCCACAATCCCTCCAGCCCCTACCCCGCGGCCGAAGCGGTGGCGGACCAGGTGGGCATCGCGCGCGGCCGAGTAGCGCGACTCATCGGCGCGCGCCGCCCCAGCGAGATCGTTTTCACATCCGGCGGATCGGAGTCGATCCACGCCGCCTTCTACGGCGCCCGGGAACACTTGGCCAAACAGCCGCGCGTCGTCACCAGCAGCGTCGAGCACTCAGCGGTCAAAGCCGCCGTAGCGCGCGCCGCCGCCTCCCCCATGCAGCACAGCTGCATTCAGGTGGATAGCTCGGGGATTCTCGACCGAAGCGCCTTATTCGCTGCCATCGAAGACGGATGCGGTTTGGTCTCCTTGATGCTCGCCAACAACGAGACCGGCGTACTCACCGACCTCGAAGGCATCGGCGCAGCCTGCCGCTCCGCCGGCGCGCTCTTTCACGTGGACCTAGTGCAAGGCCCCGGCAAGCTGCCGCTCTCGGTCGAGGACATCGGCTGCGATCTCGCCTCAATCGCCGGACACAAGTTCCACGGGCCCAAGGGCATTGGCGCGCTCTTTGTGCGCCACGGCGTGCAGACCCAGGCCTGGCTCACCGGCGGCCCCCAAGAGCATGAACGCCGCGCCGGCACCGAGAACACACCGGCCATCGTCGGCATGGGCGTGGCGGCCGAAATCGCCACCGGGCGCGCCAAGGACCCAGCCGCCCTGCTGCGCCTGCGGCAGCTGCGCGACGACTTCGAGTCCGAGCTACTAGCCGCCTTACCCGACACCATGATCAATGGCGGCGAGGCCGCGCGTGTGCCCAACACCAGCAACTTGCACTTCCCCGGAAGCGACGCCAGCCTGCTGCTCGCCCTGCTCGCCGACGCCGGCATCCAGGCCTCCGCAGGCTCAGCCTGCAACGCTGATAGCCGCGCACCCTCCCCCGTGCTCCTGGCCATGGGCCTCAATCCCGAGCAGGCCCTCGCCAGCCTGCGCTTCTCGCTCTCCCACGAGACGACCCGGGATGAGATTCAGCTAGCACTCACCAGCCTGGTAGAAGCCAGCAGGACTCTGGCTGGCTTGCGCTGAGCAGGCTAGCCGCGAGAACTCAGGGCCCTTCTCCTCACGGCCGGGTAAGCTGACCGTATCGTCGGGATCTTCTCCCCCCGGCGGGATCTTCCCCCTCCGGAAAGACATGCCTCAGCCGACCCGCACCTACAAGACCCGCGTTTCTGGGTTCTGGAACCCCCGCCACACCATCCTCGACGAGGAAGGCCAGCCCCTTGGCACCCTGACCCTTTCGCGCAACTGGCGCGGCATGGTGATTGGCGCCGAGTACCGTCCTGAGAAAGGTGAGGTCCTGACCTTCCGGCGCGATCCGGGGATTCTGCGGGCCCAATTCTCAGTTTGGACCGACGGCTCCGAGTGGCTCGGCTCCTCCCTCAGGCCTGAGGCCACCAAGCGCCTGGTCGAAGTCTGGACCGGCGCCAAGCCCTATCGGGTTGTGCCCAGCCGGGGCTTTGGCCGCGGTTGGCGCGTGATCGCCACCAAGACTGGAGAGGTCGCAGCCATCAAATTGGGCCTCATCGGCCGCAATGCGACCCTCGAGCTCTACCGCAAGCTCGACTTCGAGCTGCTGCTCTTTGCCTACTTCGTAGGCACCCTAGCCCCCTACGAGATGATCTGGCCCACCAGCCTAGAGACCCTCGGAGAAGGCAAAGCCAAGTCCAAGGCTGCTCCCCAGGGCTAAAAAAGGCCCGCAACCAGAGTGTTTCCGTTGAGTTACAGGAAGGATCTTCCGACCCCAACGTCCACCTCTCTCCGCTCATCTGGGTCCCTAGGGCCCTTCGAATACTCCCTCCGTCCGGCGAATTCCGGTTCCGAATCATGCGCGCGTTCATCGTCCTGTTTCTTGTCCTCGCAGCTGCGGGGACCTTCTACCTGGTAACTCAGTCCGGCCCGGACTCCGCTACCAGCGCCCTGAACGTCGACAACGTGGACACTGCCAGCGACGCAGCTCCCGATGAGACAACCCCGGCAGTCCTCCAGGACTTCGACGCTAGCGAGAACGGTCGCAGCGGCCGCAACGAGAGCTTGGCAGCGCCCCCGGAGATCCCCACCAACGCCGCCCCCGAGGGCAGCACCGCGGTGGTCGGAACCGTCGAGAACCCCCAGGGCGGAGCAGTCGTCGGCGCCAAGGTAACCCTCACGCGCTTCTCGGCCTCGACGCTCTTCTTCCATGATGCCACCAACATGGATCACTCCACGGACCTGAGCACGACCACCGACGCCAAAGGTCTGTTTACGTTCACGGAAGTCCCCATCGCCGACAGCTACGCCCTGATCGTCGATCACGACGACTACGCGCGCCGCGAAGAGGGACCCTTCGAGGTCCACGAAGGCGAGCAGGTCCAGCAGGTCATCATCCTCAAGGCCGGCACCCTTCTGCACGGCACCGTCACCGACACCGGTGGCAACCCGGTGCCCTCCGCACAACTGTTCCTGGGTCTGTCCGCCATGGGCTTGCCCGTGGCCCTCTCCGAGGATGACCCGACCCTGCAGCTCATCTCGACCAATGCCACCGGCCAGTTTGAGTTTAAGAACCTCGCCAGCGGCAGCTACATGCTGAGCGCCGTCGCCGACGGCTACGGTCGCATGACCTTGCAGCAGCTCAACGTCACCGCAGACGGCGACGTCCAGCAAGACCTCGTGCTCGACCTGGCAAGCGCCCTCGGCGGCAGCGTCAAGTCGATCACCGGCGAGCCCATCGAGGGCGCAAAGGTCGAGGTCTACTCCATCAGCAACCGCACCACCCGCACCCAGACGCAAACCTTCACGGACGAGCGCGGCGAGTTCCTGGTTCAGGACGTACCGGACGGCGACTATTCCCTGCGCGTGGCCGCAGAAGGCTACAGGGCTGAGCCCTGGACCCGCGCTTCCACAGGCGAGATGGGCATCACTATCCAGCTCGGCCCCCAGCCCAGGATTCGCGGACGCGTGCTGGACTCCGTGACCAAGCAGCCCCTGACCTCGTTCACCCTGAACCTGCGTCAAGGCGTGGCAAACTCGGACTACTCCATCAAGGTCCAGAACACCACCAAGCAGGTCGAGGACGCCGAAGGCCGCTTCGAGCTCAACGCCCCCATGAAGGGCGAGTACCAGGTGGAAGCTAGCGCTCCCGGTTACGCCCCGAGCTTCTCCGCCAGCTTCACCATCGAAGATGGCCAAGAGCTCCCCGGTCTCTCCGTATTCGTCGACCGTGGCGGCTCCATCGTTGGCCGCATCGTCGACTCCAAGGGAGCCCCGATCCGTGGTGCACTGATCAAGACCAACAACAACCACTGGACCGGCACGGACTTCGACCGCTCCATGGGCGACTTCTTCCCGGGCAAGGCAACCCAGCTGCAAGGACGTTCGAACGCCAACGGCGAGTTCAGCATCAACGGCTTGACCCCCGCTACCTACCTGCTCGAGATCGGGCAAAACGAGCACTCCAAGACCGTCCTCAAGGACGTCCTCGTGGCAGTCGGCCGCGAGACCAACGTCAAAGAGATCGTCATGAGCACCGGGGCTTCCGTCTCGGGTAGCGTCCGCGGCCCCAGCGGTCAGCCCCTGCGCAACGCCACGGTGACCCTGCAGCTCGAGGCAGCCCGCGGCGGCTTCCCGATCACCTACACGGCCAAGAGTGGCCGCGAGGGTGCCTACACCTTCAAGCACGTGCGCGGCGGCACCTACTTCATCCACGCAACGCGGCCCTCTGATAACCAAGGCAACCCCTTCGCGGGCGCCATGGATATCAAGCAGTCCCGTCGCAAGGTCAGCATCACCGAAGGTGGCGATCACCAAGGTGAGGACTTCGACCTGGCCAACTAAGGCCAGCTGTCTCCCGCAGGCGGGGCCCCGGACGC
>JBLIOL010000051.1:0-21749 GCA_047639615.1 Planctomycetota bacterium
TGGCGCGCGGTGCTCCTGGATCTCGGCAAGGTCTTCTGGCACAAGACTGTGGATACCGACGAGTTCGAGGCGCGCATGAGCGAGGTTGCCGGGTTCGATTACAGCCGAGTCTTCGATCAATACCTGCGCGACACGCGCATCCCGGAGCTGCAGTACTCGACGGATGGTGACCGCGTGGATCTTTGGTGGGACAAGGTCGTGCCGGGCTTTGAAGTGCCCGTGGTGGTCGTGCTGAACGGGGAGCCCCAGCGCCTGCTCATTTCCAGCACGCCTACGTCAGTACAGCTGGGCGGGAAACTCGAGAGTATCGAGTTGGATCGCAACTTCTACATGACCGTGGCCGAGAGCGCCTCTTCAACCAACTAGGTCCAGATGCTGCACTTCCTGACGGTTTGTCTTGGGCTGAGTCTGCTGGCGTCTCAGGCGTCTGCACAAGTGAGCCCTAGCCCGGGGGCTCTACGCCTGGCGGCTTGGGAACGTCACGAGGCCATGCAGGCTAGCTCGCCTTTCAACAAGCTCGCCTGGCGTGCCCTCGGTCCCAAGAATTGCGGCGGCCGCATCGAAGCCATCGACTCGCCCGCTGGCCAACCCGAGGTGATCTACGCCGGCGTGGGTTCCGGCGGCGTATGGAAAAGCTCCGACGCTGGACGCTCGTGGGAGCACGTCTTCCGCAAGCAATCCACCTGCGCCATCGGCGATGTGTGCGTAGACCCTAGCGACGCGGACACGGTCTGGGTGGGCACGGGGGAAGCGCACCTCTCGGGCATGTCCTTCACTGGCACGGGGGTCTTTAAGTCCACGGACGCCGGCGCCAGTTGGAGCAACATGGGCTTGGTGGATAGCTCGCGCATTTCCAAGGTCGTGGTGAGCCCCAAGGATGGCGACGCGGTCTACGTGGCGGCCATGGGACCGAACCGCGGCAAGCAAGGTCAGTGCGGTGTCTTCAAGACGGTGGACGGTGGCAAGACCTGGAAGGCAACCCTCGTGGTCGGGGAGCAGATTCCGATTATCGATCTGGTCATGGACCCGAGCGACGATCAGTGCCTCTGGGCCGCAGCCTGGGACCGCGGCCGGGAGGCTGCCGGTGGCGTCTACCGCACCACGGATGGGGGCAAGAACTGGAAGCGCCTGGAAGGCGGGCTGCTGCAGGGCAAGGATGTGGGCCGCATCGCTTTAGCGGTGGCCCCTTCCGAAGCGGGCGTGCTCTATGCGCTGGTGGTGGATCACTCGCCCCCGGGCAACGGTCGCTACGACGTGGGCGGTGCGCTCTATCGTTCTGCGGATCGCGGCGAAAGCTGGAAGCGCACCAGCGAAGAGTACGTGAACACCTACGTGGGCTGGGACTTCTGCGACGTGATGGTCTCGCCCAAGAACGCGGACCAAGTCTATGTCTGCGGGCAAGAGCTGCTGGTCTCCGCGGACGGCGGCAAGAGTTTCGTGCGTGGCGGCGAAGAGGTGGCTCGCCTACTGCCGCACCCCGGGCAGGGCATGCACTTGGACATGCACGAGTTGTGGATCGACCCCAGTAATCCCGATCGCATTCTCCTGGGTAATGACGGCGGCCTCTACGAGTCCACCGATCGCGCGCGCACTTGGTTGCACCTGAACAACTTGCCTATCGCCGAGTTCTACACGGTCTATTTGGATCGCATGGACCCCGGTCGTATCTGGGGCGGTACCCAGGACAATGCCTCCTTGGTGGCGCCCCTGAGCACGCAGCTGGTGGCTGGCGACGGCGACCAGTGGCGCTACGTGTTCTTGGATCGCTGGGACGGTGGAGATGGCTTCGCGACCTTCCCTGATCCAAGCGGCGACGGCACGGAGTACTACGAACATCAGAATGGCGACATGCGCCGGCGTAGGCCGGGCGCGCCGCCGCGTTGGGGGAAGGGCTCGGGTAAGCGCATTCAGCCGCGGGCCAAGCCGGGCGAGACGCCCCTGCGTTTCTCTTGGAACACACCCTTACTACCTTCTACCCACGTGCCCGCTCGACTGTACTGCGGCACGCAGTTCGTCATGCGCTCGGCCGATCGCGGCGACAGCTGGGAGCGCATCAGTGAGGACCTGACCGGCGGCGCCGGCGCCCTGTTATCTCTCGCGGAGTCAACGCTGGACGCGCAGCGCCTGGTGGCGGGCGCGGGCCGGTCCCTGGTGCACGTGACTAAGGATGGGGGCGAGCATTGGACCTCCGTGGGGGAGGACTTGCCGCGCGCCGCTTTGCGCAAAGTGATCCCGTCGGTCCACGCTGCCGAGCGCCTCTACGTTTGCCTGAGCGGTGCGGGGAGCGGCGATCGCCGCCCACTTGTCTACGTGTCAGAGGACTTCGGCAAGAGCTGGCGGTCCCTGGGCGCTGGCCTGCCCGCCGAACCCGTGAACGTGCTGGTGGAAGATCCCGCTCGTGAGGGGCTTCTCTACGTGGGCACCGAGCTTGGTGTCTACGCCTCGACCGACGCTGGCGCGAGTTGGTCGTCGCTGAGCGCGGGCCTGCCTACCGCGCCCGTGATGGACATGGCGGTGCACCATACGCTGCCCGTGCTCGTGGTCGTGACCCACGGCTTGAGCGCCTTCGCCTGCGAGCTTGGCGCGCTGCGCGCAGCCCAGGACTAGTCGACGCTCGCTTCCCAGGACAGGGGCGTGCCAGCGGCGGTTGGGGCTAGGTCGGGGTACTCGATCAGGTAGCGACCCGATCCGGTGGGGATCTTGAGGGGCAGGGCAGCGGAGCCGTGGAATACAGGGATACGAATCACCGCCCCCTCGTTATCGACCAGCAGGGTGATGCTGGCGTGGGCTTGGCCACCTGTGATGCCGGCGGGGGTCGGCGCGCTCAGGATTCCCAGGGCGTTCATCTCCAGGGTGCGCGGCTCGGCGCTGCGACCGCTGTGGAACCAGGGCTCCGGGAACATGTAGCAGAGCCCTGTGTCGGGCACGAGGATGAAGTACTTCCCCTCCAGCAGTCCACCGCTCTGGAATTGGCCGGAGTCACCGGCCACGAGTGTGAGGCTGGCGCGGGTTGGGTCTTGCTCAGGAATGATCAGGATCTGTGTGCGGTCCGGCATCGGGTCGCCGTTCGGATCCAGCAGGATTCCGCGCATGGGAGCCGAACCGCTGGTGCGACTAGGTAGCTGGATGGCCAGATCGTCTTGGCCGCCGTGGACGCCGGTGGTCATGAGCGGCAATACACCCGCGTCCAAACTCGCCCGCACGGTTAGAACGCACTGCACGGGAGGAACGGTGCGGAATCCGAAGGTACCGTCGGGTCGACTTCGAGAGGTCGCGAAGGTGCCCGCGGGATTGGCGCGTAGGGCAAGCTCCAGGTACCAGCCACCTTTGGGGGGCGATTCCCCGAGCAACTGCCCGCGCAGGTCGAGCTCCTGACCGAGTTCTACATTCCAGCGCTCCGTCCGGCCCGAGCGCAGGACGACCGTGTGGGAAGCGGACAGCTCTGGATTCCTTCGGTCGGGACCTGCTTCGGCGTACAGGGTGTACTTGCCCGGCGGGAGGTTCTTGAACCGATAGCGCCCCTTGGAGCTGATGCGCGCTGCGTAGCGTTGATCGATGCGGTCCCCAAAGGCGTATACGTAACCGGGGCCGAGCGGGGCGTCGTCGGCACGTGTGACACTCCCGCGCAGGCGGGCATGGGACAGCAGTTTGACGTCGTAGGAAGTGTCCTGCGATGCAAGTAGGCGGACCTTGCCCCGGAAGGGAGCGCCCGCCTCGCTGGTCATGGAGATGACGGTGGTGCCGGGCTCAAGTCCGGTCAGAGCGTAGCGACCATCCGCATCGGTCAGGGCCGTCTGTGCAGGAGGAAGCCTTCCTTGGCCTCCGTCGCCCATGAGTATCTGGTCACCCAGGTAACCGCGTGCGGGTAGGTAACCCTGGAAGAGCAGGGGCTTGTCGGGATCACGCATGAAGCTGACTTTCAGACGCCCGCCATGACTATCGCGGAGCTTGGTCTGAGCCCCGCGCAGTGCGCGGCCGACCCGGATGCGTTCACCGACTTCGACGAGCACATTGGCCAAAGGCGCACCGCCGGAATCGGTGACGCGGCCATGCAGGTTTGAGCCCATGCCGCGTAGCCTGATTTTGTACTCCTCAGGCAACACCTTGGGCAGTGCGAGTACGGCCGATGGGCGGTGCCCCTTGGCGCGAGCGGAGGCAACCAGGTGAAAGTAGAACCCGACCATGTGCGCTTCCGATTCGGGCGGAATTTCGACCAGCGCGAAGCCTTCTGCGTTCGTTAGGCCGCACTCTTCAAGGCCCTCCGGTCCGAAGTCGAACAGCACGGTGGCGCCCTCGACCGGCTCGTCCTCGGTGTCCACCACCTTGACCATGATGCTCGTGGGGAAAGACGCAGGCGCGACTTGGGTTGTCTCCTCCAGCCTCTCCGTGGGTGCCGATCCAAGTCCAAGCCTGCGTTCTTCGCGCTCGCGGTCATCGACGGCCAGCAGGTTGCTGATGCTGACGTCGCTTGCGGTGCCCAGCTCGGAGTCCAGTGGCTGGATGACAGCGCCTTGCTTCGAGTCACCCCCCATGTACCAAACGCCTACGCTCAATCCAACGGCTAGGCTGGCCATGATCATCAAGCTCGAGGCATTCCATCCGGCCGCTCCCGTGCTGGTCAGCGCGCTGGTCTCGCCCACATTGGGGAGCCGAATACCCGCTAGCAAGGCGAGGCTCGGTCGCCAGTCGGCGGAGTTGGCGCCGTACTCCTTATCCAGATCCTCGCGCAGCTTCTTGAGCGCGCGGTGCAGGCGCATGCGCACGGTGCTGATCGGAAGCTCCAGGCGCGTGGCGATGTGGCGCGGCGGCAAGTCCTCGAAGAAGCGCAGCATGACCACCTCTTGGTAGTGGTCGGGCAGGGCCTTGACCGAGGACAATACGCGCTCGAGGGACTGCTGCCGCGCGACCAGGTCGAGGGTCGCTGGCAAGCGCTCCGAGCGTGCGCTCGCTTCCTCGCGGGCCTTTCGGCGACTCTGGCCCCGCAGGACCTTGAACGAGATGTTGCGCGTGACGGTGCGCAGCCAAGCGCTCAAGGCTTCGCGGTGCCTCGGGCCATTCGTGAGGGCGCGCAGAAAGGTCTCCTGCACCACATCATCCACGAGGGCATCGTCGGACAGCAGGCCGCGAGCCAGGGAGCGGACGAATCCGGCGTGGGCTTGCAGCAGTTCGGGGGTGATTTCGGGGTTCGCCATGGAGGTCACCTCTAGAGACCCCGCAGAGGACCAAACCGTGCACATGGATTCCGGCGACCTGTCGAGCTGTGCGAGGAGCTAGACCCTATCTGACACCATGGGCGAGCTAAGGAATGCCCGAAAACGGGTCCGAAGGCTGCTGGACAGTGCCAGGGGCCACTCCTGTACGGGGCGTGAGCCAATCTGAAGGCAGCCCAGCTGGGGGATTCGGCGTAGAGTCTCGCCCCGTGCTTTCCTTGATTCGCCAGTACCGCTCCGACCTTGGGCGCGCCCAGCCGGCGGCCAAGGCCTACCTGGCGGGCTCGGCCCTGATGGGGGTTAGCATGGCCGTGACCTGGTCCCTGCTGGCACGGCATCTGGAGGCGCGCGGATTCGACAAGGTGCAGGTGGGCAATCTGCTGGCCGCGGAGTCCATGGGGAAGCTGCTGGTGGCTCTGCCGGCTGCGCTCGTGCTGGCCCGGCGCTCGGCCCGCGGACTGTTCATGGGCTCAGCCTTCGTGGGCGGCGCGACCTACCTGCTGATCCCCTGGATCGAGGATGCGCGGCTGCTGGCTGCGACCTGCATGTTGGCGGGTAGCGCGGTCACGGTGCACTACGTGGCCATCGCGCCCTTTCTGCTGCGGCACACGGGAGCGCGCGAACGCGCCGGCATCTTTGGCTTGGCGGAGGCCCTGCGCGCGGGCTTTGCCATGCTCGGTGGCTTCGGTGGAGGCCGCCTGGTGCAGGTGGTGCAGGATCGGCTCGCCGGCGCGGGTGCCGATCAACAGGTATGCGACGCCGCGGAGGCCACGGCCACCGGTTACGCCATCGGAGCAGCCGGGCTCTGCGCCTGGATCGCGATCCTCTTGTACGCACGCATCGGCGAGGACAAGCCCTCACTCTCCAAGCGCGAACCCATCCTCCCGATCCTGCGCAAGCATCGCGGCCTCTTCGGCCGTTTCCTGGCGCCGCAATTATTGGTCGCGGCTGGGTCGGGCATCTGCATCCCGTTTCTGCCCCTGTACTTCAAGGACCGCTTCGGGCTCGAGCCGGGAGCCTGGGGCAATCTCTTCGCCGTCGGCCAGTTGGGCATGTGCTTCGGCATGTTGCTCACGCCCTGGTTCTTAGCACGCCTTGGCTTCGTACGCTCGATCGTCGGCATTGAGCTGTGTTCGATCCCGTTCTTCCTGATGCTCGCCTTCGCGGGTTCGCCTTGGCTCGCGGCGGGTGCCTACCTGGCGCGTGGCGCCCTGATGAACGCGACCCATCCCCTGCACAAGAACCTGATGATGCAGGTCACGCCGCCCGGTGCGCGCGAGGTGCAGACCGGATTGAATGCTGCGCTCTGGGGATTGGGCTGGGTGGTCGGACCCAAGCTCGGCGGACATGTCTTGGCTGCCACCGGCAATCGTTACGAGCTGCTGATGTTCGCGACGGTCGGTTTGTACTTGGCCGCGGCGGTGCTCTCCTTGCGCTTGCTGCTGCCCTTGGAGCGGCGACTGCTGAATACGGCTGATGGTTCGGGGGAAACGGAGCATGCCTGAGGATCACGAACACAGCAGCGGTGCCCTAGCGCGTCTAGGGTTGTTGGCCCTGCGCATGGCTGCGGCCGTTGCGGGCGGCGCGCTCATGCTCGGGTGGTTCGCGGCAGACAGCGAACTAGGCGCGCGCGTGGTGGACCTTCGACATCTTCTAGGCTTGGCCTTGCTTGGGTTGGGTCTGGGGCTGGCCATCGGGCGCCGCAGACGGACGGCCATGCTGGTGCTAGCGCTTGGCCTCAGTGCCTGCGCGAATGGTTGGTGGCTCGGAATTGCCGCGAAGCCTGAGCCTGTGGGCGGAGCGGAGTTGCGCGTGGGCTCCGCTAATTTGCTCTTCGGGATCGCGCATCCAACGCCCCTAGGCGCGTGGATCGAGGCACAGGACTTGGATGTGTTGGGCTTGCAGGAGGTGCTCGACTCGGATCGTTCCAAGCTGAACTGGCCGCGCATCCTGGAGTCTTGGCGTGAGCGCTTCCCGTACCAGTGGGTCGAGCAGCACGAACACTTCGGCATGGCGCTGCTCTCGCGCATACCATTTGAACGCGGGCGCGTGGAGTATGTGGGCGCACAGGGCGCACAGGGCGCACAGGGCTCACAGGGCTCACAGGGCTCACAGGGCGCGTCGGAGGGCGGCCGGCCCGTGGCTCTGCAGGCGACCTTGGAGTGGGGCGGCGGGACGCGGGTGGTGGTTGTGCACCCTGTACGACCGGGGGACGCTTGGCGTCAGCTCGAGCGCGAGCGCTTCTTCGGCGAGTTGGGGCGTGAGTTGGGTGCGCAGCAGGGCCGCCTGCTGCTCATGGGGGACTGCAATGCCACGGGCGCTTCGCCCCACTGGCAGGGGCTCCTGCGAGCGGCGCGGCTGGTTGATTCGCGGGTGGGCTTTGGTCGCTTGCCTTCCTGGGCACCGAAGGCCCTGCCGAAGCGTTTGAATGGGAGCCCAGCGCAAACTTGGGCGCCCAAGCTTCTAGCGCTCGATCATCTCTTGGTACGTGGACTCGTGACCGTAGATCGCGGCGTGGGGCCTGAGGTGCGTAGTGATCATGCTCCGGTTCACGCGGTGTTTCAAGTGGCGACAGATCGCGCTGTTTTGGCTCCTGAGTGAGGATATAGGGTTTGCTGGGCTCTCTTGCTGGGGTGTGAAGTAAATACGAAAAAGTGCTGTAGTGGAGGCAGGAAATACCAGTGCGGTAATTTTGATTACGAGGTCGTGCAGACCGGGCTGCCTCCGAGAACAGGGGTGATCCAAGCGCTGCCATCCGCGTTTGGACGGACCAAATGACTATGAACGACCGCACTCAATTCACCTCGCGCCACGCCCTCTCCCTGCGTCTCTTCATCGAGCCGTGCCAAGCTTCTCCGGGCCGCCAGGACCTGGCCAATGCGTGGTCTGAGCAGGACCTGCCCTTGGGTGCCATGCGCTTGGCAACAGATGGAACCATCCTAGAGCACCGGTTGCTCATCGATACGACTGGCGCTCGCAGCATGCAGGGGCTGCGGGGTCAGAAGCTCTTTAGCAATGTGTTGCGTGATACACCTCTGGAGGCAGCCGAGTCGTTCTTCAAGGAGCACCTGCTGCACGGCACGCCCTTCAAGAACTTCACTCACCGTGTGCACCTGGTCACGGGCCCGGTGGAGGTCACTCTGCTGCTCTTCTATCACGGGATTACCGGCGAGGCATGGGCCTTTGTCGAGTCGACAGCACTGCCCGAGGGTCCTCGTAAGTGCGCGGGTTGGGCCCTTGGTCAGGGCCAGATCTAAGCCGTTGGGCGTTCTTGGGTGGTCTTATCTCCGTCGAGTGCCAAGCTTTAGACGCTCCGTCGCGCAGGGGCTTCGCGCGCACGGTATCGGCTCAACGGGCCTACACACCTAGTCGAAAGGTAACCTGTTCACTCGCCGCGGAAATTGCGACCCCTTCGTCAACGAAGAGCGGAACAGTCCCCACCTGGCCATCCGACAGCGTCTCGACCAAGGCATCCTGCTCTAGCGTTCGCTTACAGCGGCCGGGCAGGTCGTGGTGAACGAACGCAGGAGGGCAGGTCGAAGCCGGCGGCGCCCGGCCGCAGGCCGGATGCTGGCGATGGGAGGGTCGGGGTTGCTGGGGAGGGGCAGGGCTGTCCGCCGGCACTGAAGCTCGGGCGCGCCGCCGTCCGCCCCTCTTGTGCAATACCTACAGAGCACTCAGTTCTCGTCGGCGGGGGCAGCTGACTTCGAGCCCAGGGTGAGTACGGTTGAAAACTCCGCTCCTGCGATGATGGCCCGGACCTCTGCTGAGACGGCTTCAGACACGGTCGTCACCTGCGCGATGTCACCGATGGCGTAGCCCTCTAGAGCCGCCTGAACGGTCCATTCGATCAGAGGCTCACCATTGATTGATGGCACCATCCGCGATTCGATTGCGGGCAGGTGATTGAAGCGAGCCCAGCCTTCATCATCGCTCTGTGCGGTGAAGCGTTCTTCAAAAGCAGATGGCATGTCCCCAATCAGGAGCCGCTTTCGATAGCTAAGCCCGCTGGGGTGGTCGTAGCAGTTCCACTCGCTCAAGAACGGGCGGGTTTGGACTGTGGCTCCAGGGAGGGGCTTGCCTGATTCATCGAGGACTCGAACTCGAAAGCCCACATTCGCGGTTAAGCGTAGCTCCAAGTTGTTCGGGTCCTCGCCCGTTCCGTCGTCCTTGGGAAGGGCGTAGCCGGTTCCACCCGGTGCGAGGGCTACGATGGGGTAGGTCCGAGAGGAATTCCCGACACCTTCGAGGACAGCTTCGGCCGCCCGGAAGTACCCGTCTGAATCTGTGAGCGCTAAGGGCCGTGGATGCGTGACTTGACCCAAGCCGGAAAGACTGACGATGGCCGCGCCCTCCACAGGTTCTCCTGCTTGGTCGATTACGCGTCCGCCGATCGATAGCGCGCGCAGGGGATCGATCAGAGAGAAGTTCTCAACGAGGCCTTTGCGGCGGTAGTTGGCTGAACGCAGGAACCTCTCTTGCGCTTCCGCTTCGCGCGGCACGCGCCAGGTTTCGTATCCGGGGACGCACACCTCGATCAAGGGCACGGTGCCGGTCGGGACCTCCTCTTCAAGTAGATCAAACTCAAAGCGGCCAGCGGCGTCGGTGACGGCGGCTACGCGTCGAGCGCCGGCCTGGCTCTCAAGCCAAATCTTAATGTCGGCCTCGTATCGCCCGCTGCCCATGGGATGGACTCTGCCCCTGCACGTGCGCTGCGTCTGGGCTGTGGGGTCAGCGGGAGCATCCCCCAGGGAAGTGCTAGCACGGGCGAGTGCGCGTTTCGGCTTCTCATGGTCCGCGGCGGGCGAGCTGCTCCGCGACGCGTCCTGCGTGTCCTCGACTCGGCCGGCGGCTAGCAGTGTCTGCGCGGGAGCTTCGGGCGCGGTGCCCCAATCGAGTGCGAAGCCCAGGGTCGCGATTAGACCTAGCCCCGCCACGAGGCTCAAGCCAAGCGGCAGCGTCGCCGGCGCCGCCAGGCTGACTCGCTTGCCCGTGGCAGCGCTGAGTACATGCGCGCGCACCTGCGCCAGTCCGCGCGGCCGGCGCAGGATCGCGGCGAGTCCGAAGGCGTAGCCGCCCGGCAGGAGCCGACGCAGCAGGCCTAGGCCGCGGTGGAGATTCACGCGGGTGTGGGTGGGGGAGAGTGCCAGCTCGCCCGCGACCTCCGCGGGGCGCTTGCCTTCCAGCAGGACTCCACGCAGCACGCGGCCGTAGTTGTCCGGCAGGTTGTGCACGGCCTCGGTCACGGCGCCGCGCCACTCCTTGTCCTGGGCAAGTTGTTGGGGATCCGTGCCAGCGACGGCAGCGTCCGTTGCGCGTGGGTTATCCAAACCCTCCAGCTCGCGATTGCGCGCGCCGGCGCCGCGCGCCTGCCTGGCATGCAGCGCCAGGATGCCCACCAGCCACGGCACTAAGGGCCGCTCTGCGTTGTAGGTCTGCGCCTTTTCGATGGCGGTCAGGAAGGTGGCCTGGACCAGGTCCGCCGCCTCCAGGCGAGCCTGCTTGCCATGCACCAGATAGCGCGCAACGCGCCCAAGCTCCGGTGCCACCTCATCAAAGACGCGTGCCAGGTGGTCCGCGCCAGCGCCGCGGGCGTACTGTTCAAAGTGCTGTTCGATCGTTTGTTTCATGATTGCCTCCAGCACTCCTCCAGGCCACGGCCACTAACGTTACAGGAATTCCTTGGTCGGGAATTTGGGGCTTTGGCGATCGGTTCCCCTAGGTTCTCCGCTTGAGTGGATAGAACCAAGAGCCCCGCACCCAAGGGATCTTACTACTGCTACTCAGGCCTCGAGCCACTGCCATGAGTCCCAAGGGTGCCAAGGCCCTCGGTTAAGACCGAGCCCGCGATTTATCGCGGGCTCGATCGCGTTTAGGCCCGGTCGCGTTTAGGCCTGGTCGCGTTTAGGCCCGGTCGCGTTTTGGCTCGGTCGCGTTTAGGCCTGGTCCGTGGGCAGCGGTGCGGAATAGACCATGGTGACCTGGGTTCCGGCCAGCGGGTGGGACAGGCTGATGCGGTAGATCCGGAATCGTTCCTGCTGCCAGTCAAGGCGCTCGTAGACGCACTCGATGAGCTCTCGGTAGCGGGGGAACTCGGCTAGCGCCAGAGCTTCGAGATTGGATCCCAGGGACTCGAGATCCTCGGACAAGATGCGCAGGTCGAGGTCCCGTTCGGGATCGCGTGCACGCGCCGGTCCACGACTGGCTATGTCGTAGGACAGCAGCTCTGGGGCCCGACCGTCGAAGAGGTCCTCGTGCACGATCAGGTCAAAGACCATGCGCTTGGTCGCCATTTCTGGCACCGTGTAGAAGTACTGCAGCCGCGTCAAATTGGGCCGTAGGGTCGGGATCTCATTGCGATTGACTTCGGCGATGACGAGGTCCACACGCGAGTCCGGACCGCTACCGGTCGGGCCGAGCGAGTATTGGATCTGCGTTCCGTAACGTACGGCTTGCAGCGGCGCGGGGGGGGCCACGCAGAACTCATTCAGGCGCACGGAATTCATGCCCTCGAGTGCGGGCTCCCCCGCAAGGTTGGTCGGGATGCGCGGCCGTTCGGCAGCTTCCTCGGCCTCCCTCACCTGCTTGGCTGGAATCCTCGCGGTGCCTAGGGTGACGGCCGCCCCCGGGCGCCTGCGGTCGATGCCGATCAGGGCTTTGACATTGACCACATCGACCAAGTCGGGCGCAGTGCCAGGCTGCAGGAGCAGGGTGCAAAGCTCGAGCCCGCTCGAGACGCCGTCCAGTTCGCACATGGCGCTGAAAATCGTCTCGCGCTTACTGGCCTCGAATTTGGCCCGTTGTTGGTCGGGGCGCGGGGAGGAGGCGGGCATCCGCCTACATTAACACAATGCTCAGACGGCCTAGAGTTCGCGCAGGGCGTTCAATGTGCGCCAGTTGCGGCCGGTGCTGGTGACCCCCAGCAGCTTCTCTGCACGGGCGGCCAGCTTGGAGCGGCCGATCCCGTCAGGTGCATGCAGGTAGAAGACCTTGTCATTTAAGGCCCAGCTTTCCGTGGGGCCCTTGAGGGCGTCCAGCCCGGCCAGGTCGGGCTTGGTCGGCTTCTTCTCCAGGAGCGAGAGGTGCAGGGTCTTGGGCTCGACGGTCGCCCTCGGGAAGGGGTTGGCGAGCATGGCTGCGTCCAATTCCTTGGGCTCGAGCAAAACCAGGCTGACCTCGAAGCCGAAGCTCTCGTGGATAGCAGCTCGAATGGTCTTGGCGCAGGCGGCCTTGGCCTTGCTGGGCCAACGGAAGCTCACGTTCCCGCTCTGAATGTAGGTACGCACCTCGCTCGCGCCGAGCTCTTCCAAGAGAGCTATCAGCGCCTTCATGGGCATGCGGTTGTTGCCTCCCACGTTGATGCCACGCAGCAGGCCAAGGAATCTAGTCATGGATTCTAGTGCGGGTAGACCAAGCGGCCGATGCGGTTCGCGCTGGAGAGCGTGTACCAGATGGCGCCGTCGGCGGCCACGGTCAGGCCGTCCTTGAGCCCAGGGTTGTTGTTCGGGATCGGGAACTTGCGCAGGATGCCGAGGCTCTTGTCGTGCACCATGATGAAGCCCGAGCCGCGCGTGCCGCAGGCCACGTCACCATTGGGCGCGGTGAACAGCGGGCCGCCCACTTGGGTGGGCATGCCGAAGTCGAAGAAGGTGAAGCCACCGGTCTGCGGATCAAAGTAGCCCATCTCGTCACGGGTCCAGAGGGAGAACCAGACCTTGCCGTCGGAGATGGCGGCGAAGGCGGGGCCGCCGCCGCCGGGGATGGAGACTTCGGTGTAGACGCCCGTGGTCAGGTCTAGGCGTCCCAATTCATTGGAGTTGAACTGCGTGAACCAGACGATCTTGCCGGGCGCCTCAACCCCAGAAACCACGTGCGGATTGGGGGTCGGGATGAGTAGGTTGCGGATCCAAGTCTGCGTGGCCGGATCCCACTCAACGATACGCCCCGCGTGCTCGGTAACGATGATCGTGTCGTTGGTGGTCTGGGTCGGGATGGCTAGGGTGCTTACATTGGTCGGGCTCGCGTAGGAGCTGTGAATGTAGGTGGTCGTGTCGAGCACCCCCAAGCGACCGATGTTGTAGAGCCCGGAATAGACCTCGTTGTTGCGCGAGACCATCAGTCCGTCGGGCACGCCGCCAGGCTGGGTCAGATAGGAAGTGAAGTTTTCGGTGATCGGGTTGAAGCGCGTGACCACGTCGTTGCTCGGCTGACTGAACCAGACGTTACCTGAAGAATCCGTGTCGATCTGATCCGGGAAGGTTCCCATGGAGAGGGGCCAGATTGTCATCTCGTGATCGATAGGGGTGATCTCGCTGGCCAGGGCGGCGGCGGTCCAGCTGACGGTGGTGACCGAGAACTGCGGGCCCTGTACGACCCGTCGCTGGACGCCGGCGTCAACCGTCGTGGTGCTGGTGGCGGGCTGCAGTTGGTAGCTACGGTCGGCCACCTGAGTGGAGAGGTAGCTGGCGCCTTCCGGAGCGTTGCCGGCGAAGGGCGTGACACCTGCGGTCGGACCCGGGATGTCGTTGAGCAGGCCTTCGAGCTGGCCGTTGCGCCAGAACAAGCGCAGGCCATAACCCTGCACCGGCACCTCGCCCACGCGCAGTTGGTAGGTCCAGGTGAGCAGGCCGCCGGCGCGCTCGCTGCTGGACTCGAAGGCCGCGTTGAGGCCTGCGTGGCCGAGCTGCGTTCCGGCCGCGCTTAACCAGCGTGCGACGGCGCTACGATCCATGGGCAGCTGGGTGCTCCCCTCAGGCCAAACGAGGTATGGCAACGCGCTGAACACGACCATGGTGTTCATCTCTAAGCCGCCCAGGACCTGTACCTCGCTCTGCCGGTCCCCATGGCGCTCGGTCATCAGGAAGGGATCCAGCGCGGTCGGGAGCTCCTGCGCCTGGGCCGCGGCCCAGTCAGGAGTCATGCAGGAGAATGCGAGGATGGCGGCGATGCGGACCGGTGTGTGCATGGCGGTAGCGATAGGGGCCTGGTGGTTCGGAGCTGCGGTAGCCTGCCGCGGCTACCCTGACCCTAGTCCACCAGGCCCATTTGGGCTACCGAGGTACGCGTATGCGTTTGCGCAGTTCGCCCATGACCTCGTAGGGCGTCTCGGCGGCGTCGTACATGCGCACGAAGCGCGCCTCCTCCTCCGTCTTGCCCATGCGCATGGGATCCACCCAAGCCGGGGGCATCGTCTGGTAGAGAAGACGAGCGCGCACGGTGTGCTCTTCGCCGGCACCCTGGGGTAGCTCCAGGTCGAAGTGCACAAGGTCCGAGCCCGCGACGAAATCTTGGTCGCCATCCGTGCCCTTGGAACCGGTGCGTTCCGCATGCGGGCCGTCCGCCTTCCAGCCCCTGGGCAGCAGGCGATTGTCTTTGAGGCTGGTGGCCATAGTGGCCACGCGCGTGGTGGGCACGCCCTCTGCGTTGAGCGCGATGCGTTCCCAGACCTGTACCTGGGCGCCGCTTGTGATGCGCTGCTCGTGGGGGAGCCGTAGGGCTTGCGCTTGAGGCACGATGCGGCCGCGCTCGTCGGGCACGCCGCTGCTGAACCAGCTCTCGCCATTCGCTTCCACGTCCACCTCAAGCCACATGCGGCGCGACGGGTATCCGGTGGGCAGCTTGTGCCCGGTGAGGTTGCTCACGCGCAGGGAGAATTGCAGTCGTCCCCCTTCAAGCTTGGACTCAAGCATCTCCAGTTGTGCGCTGCGACCGGCCAATTGGTCGCGGGTCGCTGCCGCCATGAGCTCGTAGGATTTCTTAGGCGCGCGCGCACCGAGCTCCTCACGGTTGTCGCCAAGGATGTCGAGCAGCAACGCATTGCCACCGACGAAGCGATGAGTGCGCACCTCAGGGCGATCCTCCAGGAACCCGAAGTCGCCACCCATGGGGTTGTGGGCGATGCGCATGGAACCCACGTCGGGCATGTGGCAAGCCTGGCAGGAGCGCGTGTTTTCGGTGACGCCGGTCTCCTCGTAGGAGAACTCGCTGTTGCGCCACTCCAGATAGGAGGACTGCTCCAGGAAGGGATCGGCGCCGGGCGCGTGGTGCGTCTCGAGCGTGTGGCAGCTGCCGCACAGGCTGGACTGCACCATGTGCGGACCAAAGGTTGGTTCGTAGCCTGTGTTCATCAGCATTGGACCGGTGAAGGGCTCCGGGTAAGGACCGAACATGCGCGCCTCCATGGAGGTGGGCAGGTTGCCATTGAAGCTGGACTCGTCGCCCAGGCCTTCAGCGCCGGTGCGGTGGCAGACCGTGCACGACACGCCGTCGATGGCCTGGTCGTCTTCGAGCAATTCGGTGTAGCCCGGCAGCGGGCGATCCATCAGGCGCCGCTCGTGGTGTGCCATGGGCGCGTGGCACTTCACACAGGCCACCTCGAGTTCCGCGCGCGACTCCTCGGGCGCAAGCGACAATTCACGGGCCAGCTGCGCGCGCCAGTAGGGGTCAATGAAACTGGAGGCCATCACGGTCGCTTCCCAAAGACCGTGGGGCGACACATCGGTGCCGTCGTCCAAGCGCAACGCTTCCGCATTCGGCGAAGCGTCATGGCACATGGCGCAGCGTTCCGCGGTGATGAACACACGCGGGATGATGACTTCTTCGGCCTCCTCGTCCTGCGCTATAGCAGGCTGGACGAGTAGAGCGAGGAGCAGGGAGAGAGACTTGATTCGGTAGCTAAAGCTGCACATTCGGCCCATGGCTTACCAAGTGGAAGCGCCGTGGGGAATGGGTCTTGCGGCGTAGCTCACATCGAATCTACGGAGACCTTAAGCAAAGCCTAGGTGCTTGCCGCTTGGCGCGCCCTGGGGGCCACCTACGTCACCACTGTGTGTCCAGACCACTTGGCCGCGCAACACGGTTGCCACCGGCCAACCGGCGAGACGCTTGCCCACGAAGGGGCTGCCGTTGGCGCGGCTTTGCAACCAGGCGAGGGGCAGGTCGATGGCGATATCGGGATCCACCAGGCAGAGGTTGCCTTCGATGGGGTTGGCGCTGGTGCTCACGGCAAGCGGGCCGCGACGCTGGATGCCATAGACCTTGGCCGGGCCGGTGACACACAGGCGCACGATGTCCTGGTGGCTGAGCCAGCCTTCCGCGACGGCGGTGAGCAGCAGGGGCAGGATGGTCTGCGTGCCGGCGATGCCGCTGGGGGAGTAGGGGTAGGGCTTGGCCTTCTCCTCGGCCGTGTGCGGTGCGTGGTCCGAGCCGATGCAGGTGACCGGGCCGGAGACCAGCGCTTCGCGTAGGGCGCGCTGGTGGCTGGCGTCGCGCACGGGCGGGTTCATCTGAGCCCAGGTGCCGTGCTCTTCGTAGCAATCAGGCGCGGCCAGGAAAATGTGGTTGGGGGTGGCTTCCACAGTCACCAAATCACCCAGGTCGCGCTCGCGCACGATCTGAAGTTCATCTGCCGTGGATACGTGCAGCAGGTGCACCGGGCGGCCGGTCTTCTCGACCAGGTCCAGCAGGCGGTTGGTGGAACGCACGGCGGTTTCTACGTCGCGCACGTTCGGGTGTTCGCGCACGTGCGTGTCAGGCTTCATGGCCGCGTAGCGTTCCGAGAGCCGCGGGTCGTCTTCGGAGTGCACCGTGACGCGCTTAGTACCGCTGCGCAGCACGCGCTCCAAGGTGGGGTCGTCGGGTACCAGCAGGCTGCCCGTGCTCGATCCCATGAAGACCTTCACGCCGGCGCAGCCGGGCAGGCCTTCCCACTCGCCGAGTTGATCCGCGTTCTCTGCGCTTGCGCCCAGGAAGAAAGCGTAGTCCACCACGCAGCGACCGGAGGCGCGCTCGAGCTTGTTCGCCAGGGCCTCCGGGTTAACCGTGGCCGGCGTGGTGTTCGGCATCTCGCAGAAGGCCGTCACGCCGCCGGCGGCTGCGCAGTGGGAACCCGACTCGAGGTCCTCCTTGTGCTCGAGCCCGGGCTCGCGGAAGTGCACCTGCGGATCGATCAGGCCCGGGAAGACCAGCTTGCCCGTCGCATCCAAGCGCGGCGTGCCCTCGGGTGCATCCAAGTCTTTCCCGACGGCGGCCACCATGCCATCGAGCACCAACACATCGGCGCGGCCAGTGGAGTCAGGGCCAACCACCTGGCCCCCGTGAACGAGGAGATTCGAAGGGGTGCTCATGCCCTGCAGGCTAACCCTGGGCACAGGTCGAGTCACCTCACTTGGGTTAGAACCGCCTAGAACTCCGCGCGGACCGCCGTAGCGAGGGCTTCACCGTCGTCGAGGGTGCCCGCTTGCCAATCGAGGCCCAGGCCTTGGCCGTCTAGGTGCGGGATGATGTGGAAGTGCACGTGGAAGACTGCCTGGTGGGCGGGGGCGCCGTTGTTTTGGAGCACGTTGTAGTGCTCGGCACCGGTGGCCTTGAGCACGGCGGCGGAGACTTTGACCAGGGCCGCGCCCAGGGCGGCGCCGCTCTCGGCGGAGAGCTCGTGCAGGTGCGCCTTGCGCTCCTTGGGGATCAGCAGGGTGTGGCCGCGGGAGAGCGGCATGATGTCCAAGAAAGCGAGCACATGCTCGTTCTCGTAGACGCGGTGACAGGGGATTTCGCCGGCGAGGATGCGGTCGAAGATGGTGGGCTCGGTGCTCATGCTCGGTTGCTTACTTGAGAGCCTCTTGGAGGCGCGCAATGTTAGCGCGCTGCACATCGAGGTAGGTAGTGTTCGCGGTGCGCTGGGTATCGCTACGAACCTCGGCGGGGCTGACGACTATGCTGCTAAGGCCTGTGGCGGACTGCACGGCGGCGGCGACGGCCGGCGTAGGCTCCGATTCCCAGAGCATGGCGGCGGGACTGTGGTCGGTCGTGGCCTGCCGCAGGGCGCCGAGTTGTTCCACGGTGGGCACTGCCTCGGGGTCCAAGTCGAAGTTGATCAGAGTCCAGCCGTGGCGCTTGGCCAGGTAGTCGTAGGCCGGGTGGGAGGCGAGCATAGCGCGGCCGTTGAGGCTCGTCGTAAGCGCCCGCCATTCCGCATGCAGCGTGTCCAGGTCGGCGGCGAGGCCGTCGAAATTCAATTCGATTACGGCTTGGGCTTCAGGGTTGTGGTCGATCCATGCGTCGCGGACGGCGCCCGCTTGGGCCTTGGCCAAGAGGGGATCGAGCCAGGTGTGCGGATCGACTCCCGAGTGGGAGTGATCGCCGCCGGGGCCGTGGCTGTGTTCCAGCTGCTCATGCTCGATCCAGTCCCGCTCGAAGACGCGTGCCGTGTGCAGTACGCGCGATAGCGGCAGGGTTACGCGCTCTGCCCAGGGTTCGAAGCCGGCGCCGTTGAGCACGATCAAGCTGGCCGTTTGCATGCTTGCCAGGGCAGCGCGGTTCGGGACCCAATGGATGGGATCCGTGCCCTCCGGAATCGGGCTCTGAACCGTGGCTTGATCTCCGAGGACGCGCTGGGCCAAGTATGCCACGGGCCAGGAGCTAGCCACCACGCTGCCGTCCTTGGAGGAGGCGGGCTGCGGTATGGGGGATTCTGCGCCGCAGGCGGAGAGGGCAAGAACAAGGAGTACGAAGAGGCGTTTCAAAGCAGGTTCACCAATCGGGGAGCAAGCAGTTGTGCGGCGCCCATCAGCAGCGCCGCGCCGACCGCCGCCAGGGCAAGGATCACGAGTACTTCGGAGGCGATCAGCGCGGGCAGGGTGCCCGCCGCGCAGCCGATGCGATCGAGGGTGCGCAACTCGGACTGGCGCATGCGCGTGGAGAGGGTCAGCACGAGACCGACCAGCAGCGCCGTGGCTGCCAGGAGGAAGGCGGTGGCGGAATCGAAGAGGCGCTTGGCTTGCAGCACGACCTCGAGCAACTCATCGACTACGGCGGCGGGCACGATCACGCGCCACTTGTCCTGGGCGTTGACGCGCGCCTTGAGCAGGGTCGCGGCCTTGGCGGTCTCTGGCCAGAGCAATACGGCCGAGAGCGGGCGCGTGCCGGGGTCGCCGTGCAGGTGAAAGTCCTCGAGCGTGGCCGGATCCACTTGGTTGTGCTCGAGCAGGGCGCCGGAGAGGGACAGGCGCTGATCGCCCTTGCCCAGCAACAGGTCCGGGTTGTCGGCCAGCGCGGCCTCGGCTTCTTGGTGCCCGTGGTAGAGGCCTTCGAGTACCCAGGCGGTCTTCACGTCCACGAAAACAGCGGCGTCGTCGGGGCCGCTGGTGGGGGCGAAGACGCCGGCGATGGTGAGCTGCAGGGAGGAAGGCCGCAGCAGATTGTAGAGCTCGCTGGGGTCGCTGAAGAGCTGGTCGCCGGGACCTAGGCCGAGCTCCGCGGCGGCGGCCGCGCCCAGGGTGGCTTCGCCCAGCATGAGCGGTGTGCTGCCGCTGGCGATGCGCAGCCCACGGTGCTCGAAGTACTCCGGTGTCGTACCTACCACGGGCTTGCCGCGCGCGCGGAAGCCCACGTGCATGGGTGCGGCAACCACGCCGGGCTCGGAGGCCACGTCCTCGTAGGCCGACCAGGTCAAGGGCTCCAGCGGACCCGTGCGCCAGTAGAGCGTGGCGAGTACCAGGTCGAAGCGATTGCCGCGCGGACCGAGTATCTGCGGTGTGGCTTGTGCGCGCGCGCGCAGGGCGGCGTCGTATTGGCCGAGCAGCAAGCTGGCCGCAATCGGCACGGCCATGGCTACGGCCAAGCTGCCCACGAGCAGGGCGCTGCGTAGGCGATGAAAGGCCAGGTGCTGGAGCGAGAGACGCAGGATATCCATCAGGCCTGCTCTACTCCGGTGTTCACCCAACGGGACATGTCGATGGTGGTGTCGAACTCGTCCAGGCTGGCGTGGTCGTGGGTGACCACCAGCAGGGCGGTCTTGGCGGCGGCGCACTGCTCCAGAAGTAGGCTGCGTACCAGGGCGGCGTTGTGCGGGTCGAGGTTGCCCGTGGGTTCATCCGCAAGTACGAGGGCTGGCTGCGTGACGAGCGCGCGGCATAGGGCCAGGCGTTGGCGCTGGCCCTGGGAGAGCGTTCCGGGGCGGCGGGCTAGGACGTCCGCGATGCCGGTCGCTTGGGCCAGTGCGCGTCCGCGGGCACGCACCTCCTGCGTGAGCTTGAGCGCGCCCGTGATGCGGTAGGGCAGCAGCAGGTTGTCCTCGGCGCTGAGGTACTCGAGCAGCTCGAACTCTTGGAAGACGAGCCCGATGCTCGTCACGCGCCGTGCGCGACGCTGGGCGTCGGGGCGCGGGGAGAGGCGCTCGCCGGCAAGGCTGACCTGGCCGGCGTCCGGGCTGAGGATGCCCGCAGCCAGGTGCAGGAAGGTGGTCTTGCCGCAGCCGGAGGGGCCGATCAAGGCCGCTCGTTCGTGCACACCCAGGCTGAACTCCGGAACCTCCAAGCGGAAGCCCTGCGCACCGGGGTACGCGAAGCGCAGGTCCTGGATCTCCAGGGCGCTCTGGGGCTGGCTTTGGGCTTGGGTCATTCCTCGCGGGGGAGCTTGGGGGTGGGCACGCGTTGTTGACTCAGGATCGTTAGGTCCACCAGTCGCCAGCCCGCTGGGGTGGCAGCGACGGTGTACTGGGCAGCGTACTCCTCTGCGCGCTGATGGGCATGGTCGGAGTGCTCCAGTCGTGCTCGAACTCGCCACTTGGCCCGCACCTGGAAACGCAGGTAGCCCAAGCTGTCCCGCTCGGGCTCGCCGCAGTCGGTGCTGAGCACGTCCAGCCCTTCCACCCAGCCGCGCGTGCCGCCGTGGTCAGCCACCTCCAGGCTGCGCGAGACGCTGGTGTAGATTCGGTCCAGTAGGGGGCCGGCCACGCTGCTGGCGAGGGCGTCGTAGACCTGGCTGCGGTCCACGGAGTCGAAGGCTCGGTAGACGTTCGCGTGCAGGCCTTCGAAGACTGCTTGGGCGCGCTCCGGCTCCAGACCGGCGGAGGCATGGGGGCGGCTGGCGAGCAAGCCAGCGATCACCACACAGGCGGCGCCTAGGGTCGCGCTGCCGCGGCGGCCCTGGCGCCAGAGCCAGGCGAGCCAGGCGGCGAGGGCCAGGCCGAGGCCAGCCAGCAGGGGGCGGCTCAGCTGGGCTAGGGGATCGGGGCCGGGGGCGGGCTCCACCTTCAGCAGTTGGGGGGTCGTGTCCACGGGGAGCTCCCAGCGGATCTCGGGCTCGGCGGCGCTGAGCTCGAAGCGTGCACGTTCTGCGCCCGCGAGCACTACCAGCGGAACAGAGCCAGCAGCCAGCACGCCGCCGTCTTCGGGGAAGTACTGCCAACCAAAGCTCAGCTCCAGCACAGCCGGCGAACGCGGTATCCAGAACTCCAGCTCGAGCACGCTAGCGGCCAGGGCGCCGTGGATGGGGAAGTAGACCAGGCGCGTGGCGTCCGCGGCTTCTACGCGCACGGCGTCCAAGCGCATGGGCTCGCCGCCGAGGGCTTCCAAGACCTGCTGGCCGAGTGCGTCAGCCCACTCCGGTTCCAAACCTGCCGCGCTGTTCGCGGGCAAGCCGATCCAGTCCTTCACCGCTACGCCGTTGGCGCGCACCAGGAGGCGCGCGCCGCGGCTCTCCACCACGAGGGAGAGGTCCACATCGGCGCCGTCCTTGGTGTGGGCGGGCGCACCCCGTGGG
>JBLIOL010000052.1:0-21677 GCA_047639615.1 Planctomycetota bacterium
CGATCCCCTTCGACGCCCCCACCATCCGCTACCGCCTCATGTACGGCCGGGCCAGCGGCAAAGAGAAGGCAGCGGCCAACTTCAGCGTAGGAATCTGCGACAACGCCAACGGCAGCTACATCGCCGCGCACGACGTGTACGACCTAGAAGTGCTCGACCAAGTGGTCGTCCCGCCCTTCGTCCAAGCCGCCTTCGAAGAGGGCAAACGCGACACCAAGTACGCCAAACCCTACGAGATAGAGATCCGCCACGACGGCGAGGAGACCGTCTACCTCTCGGTCAACGGCAAAGAGGTGCGCAAGATCCGCTGCGGCAAGCGCCTCTCCGGCGACATCTTCCTGTGGGTCCACGCCAGCTCCCCGATCGCCCTGATCAACCTGGAAATCGAGGGCACGCCCAATCTGGAGGGCCGAGTCGAGGAGCGCGCCGCCTGGGTCGAAGAGCAGCTGATCGACATGGGCTTCTAGCGAGTCATGACGAATGGGCTCTGACGTTTTGTGCCTGACCCCATTCGTCATAACTCGCCGGACATGGGCTTTTGGCCTGCCGATACGGCAAGCTAGGGCATGCCGCGCCTTTTTCTGCTAGACGGAACAGCCCTCGCCTACCGCGCTCACTTTGCTCTTGCCCGCTCGGGGCTGAGCACGCCCGAGGGTAAGCCCACGGGTGCGACCTATGGGTTCACCATGACCCTGCGGCGCATCCTCAATGAGGAGAAGCCCGACATGATCGCGGTGGCCCTGGACGCCAAGGGCCCCACCTTCCGGCACGAGCGCTACGCCGATTACAAGGCCACGCGCGAACGCGCTCCCGAGGAGATGATCGCGCAGCTGCCCGACATCCGCGCGGTGATCGCGGCCCACGGCCTGCCCCTGTTCGAGATCCCCGGCTTCGAGGCCGACGACGTGATCGGCACGCTCGCCACCCAGGCGGAGGCGCGCGGGGATGAGGTCTGCATCGTCACCGGTGACAAGGACTTGATGCAACTCGTCTCCGACAAGGTCGTGCTCTACAACGTCTTCAAGCCCAAGGTCGACTTGATCATCGAGGGCGTGGACGAGGTTTTCGCCAAGTTCAAGACCACCCCGGACCACGTGATCGACGTGCTCGCCATCATGGGCGATACCTCGGACAACATTCCGGGTGTCAAGGGCATCGGCGAGAAGGGCGCCGCCAAGCTGATCGAAGAGTTCGGCAGTGTGGCGGGCTTGATCGAGCGCTTGGACGAGGTCAAAGGCAAGACGCGCGAGAAGATCGAGAACGACATGGAGATGCTCAAGCTCAGCCTTGAGTTGGTCACCATCGACAAGGAAGTGCCCTTGGATCCGGGCCTGGATTCCATCAAGGCCCCTGCGCCCGATGCGGAGGCACTAGCCGAGCTCTTCGGCGGCCTCGGCTTCCAGTCCTTGGTCAAGCAGGTACGCGCGGCCAACAGCAAGGAAGACGAGGTCGTGCGCGACTACGTCACCGTGCGCAATGCCGACGATCTAGAAGCCATGCTCAAGGAGTTGCGCGAGGCTGGCCGCTTCTCCGTCGACACCGAGACCACGGGCTTGGCCGCCCTGCAGGTGGACCTGGTGGGCGTGTCCTTCAGCGCCAAGGCCGGGCGCGCCTTCTACGTGCCCTTCAACCTCTCGCCGCCCGTGCTGCCCGGCGGAAGCGCCGCACTGCTGGATGCCCTGCGCCCGATCCTCACGGATCCGGACCTCTACCGCATGGGCCAGAACTTTAAGTACGACGCCAAGGTGCTCGGGGCGCACGGTATCGACGTGCTGCCGGCTAACTTCGACACCATGATCGCCAGCTTCACCGTGGCCGGCGCCACGCGCCGGCACGGCCTCGATGAGCTGGCCCTGTCCTACTTCGGCATCCGCAAGATCCCCACCAGCCAAATCATCGGCACCGGCAAGAAGCAGGTAACCATGGCCCAGGTCATGGTCGAGCAGGTGGCGGAGTACGCCTGCGAGGATGCGGACGTCACCTTCCGCCTGGGCGAGGTGCTCGCCCGCGAGATCGAAGAGACGAACAACAACTCGCTCTACTACGATCTGGAGCTGCCCCTGGTTCCGGTGCTGACCAACATGGAGCGGCGCGGGATTCGGCTCGACGTGGGTTTGCTCGAGGAGTTCGGCAAGGAGCTGCAGACTGCCATCGACACGACCGTGGACTCCATTCGCGGAATCGCCGGCGACGCGGGGCTCAACGTCAACAGCACCAAAGCCCTGGGCACGCTGCTCTTCGAGACCCTCTGCATTCAGGACGAGGCCGGGGTCAAGCGCCCCAAGAAAACCAAGACCGGCTGGGCCACGGACCACGCCACGCTCACGCAAAATTACGCCGACGTACCGATTGTGCAGGCGCTGCTCGAGTACCGCGAAGTGAGCAAGCTCAAGAGCACCTACGTGGACGCTCTGCCGCAGTTTGTGAATCCGAAAACGGGCCGCGTGCACTGCTCCTTCAGCCAGGTATCGGCCGCTACCGGCCGCCTCGCCTCCAGCGACCCGAACCTGCAGAACATCCCCGTGCGCACCGATCGCGGCAAGCGCCTACGCCAAGCCTTCATCGCGCGCGAGCCCGATGAACACGGCGAGTGGGTGCTGCTCGCCGCGGACTATAGCCAGGTGGAGCTGCGCATCCTCGCGCACCTCTCCCAGGATCCCGCCCTGAGCAAGGCCTTCCGCGAGGGTGCTGACATTCACTCCTCCACCGCCTGCGCCGTGTTCGGCGTAGAGCCCGACCAAGTGGACCGCGGCATGCGCTCGCAAGCCAAGGCGATCAACTTCGGTCTGCTCTACGGCATGGGACCTCAGCGCCTAGCGCGCGAGACCGGCTTCACCGTGCCCGAAGCCAAGGACTTCATCGAGCGCTACTTTGCCGCCTTCCCCTCCGTTCGCGGCTGGATCGATCAGGTCCTGGAAGCCACGCGGCGTGACGGCAGTGTCGAGACGCTCATGGGCCGCCGGCGCGAGATCCCCGGCATCGAGTCATCCAACAGCCGCGTGCGCTCCGGCGCGGAGAACGTGGCCGTGAACACGCCCGTGCAAGGCTCGGCCGCGGACATCATCAAGCGCGCCATGATCAACCTCGAGGCGCGCCTGGAGAGCTCGGACTTGGCGGGCCGCATGCTGCTGCAGGTGCATGACGAATTGGTACTCGAGGTCCCCCTCTCCGAGCTTGAGGCCACCACCGAGTTGGTACGCGACTGCATGGAGAACGCTGTCTCACTCGAAGTACCCCTGAAGGTGGACTTCGGCCACGGCAAGGACTGGCTCGAGGCCCACTAGCCACATTGCAATTTTGAATTGCATTCAAGACTGCGGGGGGCCCTATGCGATAGGAAGCGAACGCCTCTGTTCCCGGGGGCGCCATCAATGAAGCCTCACTCAACCCAACATCCCTTCACCCTAGGCTCCTTCGAGCTCGAAGAGATCATCCCGCGACTGGACAACTTTGAGACCGCCGTAGCCATCGTCGATGTGAACGGCAAGGTGGTGCGCGCCAATGGTCTCTGGACCCGTCGCGGCGGCACCGGCCTCTGCTCAGAGGTAGGTAACGACCTCATCGGAGCCTGCTGTAGGGCGGCCGGAAAAGGCTGCAATGCGGGTTTCAAGCTGTGCGAAGAGCTGCGCGCCGTGCTGGAAGAGCAAACGGAGTCCTGTGACTGGTTGCCAGCCACCGGCGAGCGCATACGCATCGCACGCCTGGTCTCAGGCAGCGGCACCTATGCCCTGGTGGCCTTCGGGGAACGCCTGGCTGAGGCCGCCTAGGCACCACCCTGCGGCGTCCTGTCGCATACTGAGCCCACTCCAGAGACCTAGACCCCTGCAGGGATAGACTGAGGGCTTGGAGGGCCTCCCGAGGCGTGCTATTTTCTTGGCGTCCGGACCCCGGGGGTTCGACAAAAGCCTTAGCTGCGCCTCCAAGCGCCCCTTCCGTAATCATGGCCGAGACCCAACTCGAGAAGACCGTCGACCAGGGACTGTTCGACGTAGATCCGGTGCTTTGCATCGCGTGCGATGCGTGCTGCCAGGACTTCCCTGAGGTCTTCTTCATGGGGGACGACGAGAAGGCACACCCCTTAGCCGATCAGCAGGCTGCGCTCTACAACGCGCGCACCGTGATCGACGTCTGCCCCACCGCTGCCATCGGCTTCTCGGGCGAGGTGCCCCCGCCGATCCTCACGGTCGAGCTGGACGAAGTTCCCGGCTGGGAAGCCGCCTGGGCCGAGGCCAAGAACCGTCCCGAAGACCGCGTCGAGCGCGACCGCCGCTACGGTCTCGACTTCGACATGCACAAGCAGTCGGGCCACTTCGAAGTCACCCTGCAACTGCCCACCAAAACACCGGTGGTACGCGACGCCTTCCGCTACGGCGCGCCCGAGGAGATGCCGGAGTACAAGGTCCACATCTACCGGGAAGGAAACTCCATCCTGGCCACTTGCTGGGTGCCGACCCTGTCGCCCAAGGACAAGACCGACGTCAAGCTGCGCAAGGCCCAGATCCTGGCCCTGACGCACACATCCTCATCGTTCCCCGCGCGCTTCACCGCCAAGTGGGACATGCAAGAGGACATTGTCGGCCTGCGCTATCGCTTCGATGCGCACGGTCAGATCCGCATCTTGGCCTTCACCGATCAGGTGGCTTACGAGAGCTGGTCCTGGCAAGCGCACTTCATCACCTCGGAGTGCACCTCGTGCTCCATCTGTGAGCGCGTCTGCCCCACCAACGCGATCTCCTCCGGCGAACGCTACTTCATCGACCCGAGCCTGTGCATCAACTGCTCGGTCTGTGGCATCTACTGCCCTTTCGATGCCATCGACGACAACACTGAAGTCGTCGTTGAGAAGATCAAGCCCAAGCAAGTGCCGAAGGCGCTCGTGCACGACGAGCTCTGCACCGGTTGCGAGTTCTGTGTCGACGTGTGTCCCTTCGAAGCGCTGGAGATGATCCCGCTCGAGGAAGTCACGCACTACTCCTTGCCCCAGACGAGCACGATCGCTGCTGTCATCGACAAGAACTGCGTGTCCTGCAAGCTCTGCGAACAGGTCTGCATCAAGGACGCGATCGAGGTGCCGCGCCCGCACCAGTTTGAGGACATCGGCATGTCCTTCATGAGCTATATCTCCGACGAGCACTAAGCTCGGCGTACCACCCACAAGGGCTGGCCGCTGAACCGCGGCCAGCCCTTTCTTTTTGTCCATGCGCGTAGTCCCCCATGTGGCGGCAAGCCACGCACGCCGGAATCAGTTCCATACCCTGCTGCTAGTGGGCGCCCTCGGCGGCCTACTCGGCGGCCTGGCCTGGTTCCTATTCGGCAAGGCTGGGTTGGTGGGCGTGCTGGCCTTCCTAGGCGGCATGTACGTGCTAGCGCCGCGCGTCTCGCCGAAGGTGGTGCTGCGCATGTACCGGGGCGTACAGCTGGAACGCCGTCAGGCGCCGGTGCTGTTCGAGATCACGGAGAAGCTGGCCGAGCGCGCCGAACTCGCGAGCGTGCCGCAGCTCTACTACCTGCCCAGCGATGTGCTCAATGCCTTCACCGTAGGCAGCGGCAAGCGCGCCGCGATCGCCGTCTCCGATGGCCTACTGCGGCGCATGGAAGTGCCCGAGCTCGCGGGCGTCATCGCCCACGAAATGGCCCACGTAGAGCACGGCGACACGCGCCTGATGGGCTTCGCGGATCTCATGGGACGCATCACCGGCAGCTTGGCGAGCTTGGGTCAACTGCTCCTCTGGGTGAACATCCCCATGGCACTCCTAGGCATCGCGCCCCTGCCCTGGAGCCTGATCATCCTGCTGCTGGCCAGCCCAGGCCTCTCGACCCTGACCCAGCTAGCGCTCTCACGCACGCGCGAGTTCGAAGCTGACCGCCGCGCCGCGGAATTGCTCGGCGACCCGCGCCCCCTGGCCTCCGCCCTGCAGAAACTCGAGCGCGTGCACTCAGGCTGGCTGCGCCACGCCCTAGCCCCGGGCGCGCGCCTGCCCGAGCCCAGCCTGCTGCGCAGCCACCCCACCACCCCGGAGCGCGTGGCGCGCCTCCTGGACCTCGCCGGCACGCTCCCGCAGCAATCCCCCTGGCCCCACGGCTCCCCGGCCGCCTCCGCTTTGGCGCCGCTTAGGCGCCAGGCCCAAGCTCCTCGCTGGCACCGCACAAGCACCTGGTTCTAGGCACCTGGTTCTAGGCACTGGGTTTTAGCGCTCATCGGCCCTCGGCATCCTGCGCTAGAATCAGCCGCATGATCGCCACCCTGCTGCTCTGCGCTGTCCTCCAAGACAGCGCGCCTGTCACGCCCCCCACCCCCGAGACCAGCGCCCCCATTAGCGCCGCGGACCTGGCCGGCCACGTGCGCGTGCTGTCCTCCGACGCCTTCGGCGGCCGCGGCCCGGGTCAGTACGGCGAGGAGAAAACCGTCGCCTACATGATCGATCGCTTCAAGGCCTTCGGTCTCGAGCCGGCCGGCACCGACGGTGGCTGGACGCAGGCCGTGCCCATGCGCGAGCTCACGCCGATCCAAACGCCGACCGCTAGCTACGATGCGGGCTTCGGCAAGCAGGACCTGGTCTTCGGCCGCGATGTGATGGTCTTCAGCCCGGCCGGCACCGAGCCCGTCGCGCTCACCGATAGCCCGATGGTCTTCGCGGGCTACGGCATCGTCGCGCCCGAGTTCGGCTGGAACGATTACGAGGGCATCGACGTCAAGGGCAAGACCGTCGTCGTGCTCGTCAACGACCCCGGCTACGCCAGCGGCGACCCCGCGCTCTTCCGCGGCAACGCCATGACCTACTACGGTCGTTGGACCTACAAGTACGAGGAGGCCGCGCGCCAGGGCGCCGCCGGCTGCCTGATCGTGCACGAGACCGGCGCCGCTGGTTATCCCTGGCCCGTGGTCGTGCAAGGCTGGGGCCGCCCGCAGCTCTACCTGGCCGCCGATGAGAGTGCACCCGCCCCTTCGCCGATCCAAGGTTGGCTCACCGACGTCGCAGCCGCCGATCTCTTCAAGGCTGGCAAGCACGACTTCGCCGGCCTCGTAGCCGCCGCCCAGAAGCCCGGCGCACGCCCCACGCTCCTGACCAGCAGCTTCACCAGCTTCGCCCACAACACCAGCCGCGACCTGGCCTCGGCCAACATCGCCGCCAAGATCGTGGGCTCCGAATTCCCCGATGAGACCGTGCTTGTCTGCGCCCACTGGGACCACCTAGGCGACACCCAAGACGGAACCAAGGACAGCATCTACAACGGCGCCCACGACAACGCCACGGGTACCGCGGCTCTGCTCGAGCTCGCCGAGGCCCTGGCCAGCGCCCCCACTAAGCCCAAGCGCACAATCCTCTTCCTCTCGATCACAGCGGAAGAGAAGGGCCTGCTCGGCTCCGCCTACTACGCCCGCGCGCCCCTGGTGCCCGTGGCCAAGACCGTCTGCGGCATCAACATCGACGGCCTCAACTCCGACGGCCCCATGGATGACATCGTCGTTGTCGGCTACGGCGCCTCCGAACTCGACGCGGACCTAGCCCTAGCCGCCATCGCCCAAGGCCGCACGGTTTCGCCGGAAGCGACTCCCGAGAAGGGCTCCTACTTCCGCTCCGACCACTTCTCCCTGGCCAAGGTCGGCGTGCCCATGCTCTACACCAACGCCGGCACCACCAGCACCGAGCACGGCGCCGAATGGGTCAGCGAACGCCGCGGCGACTACGTAGCCAACCGCTATCACCGCGCCAGCGACGAGTACCACTCAGGCTGGGACCTCTCCGGTGCCGCCGACGACGTGCAACTCTTCCACGCGTTGCTCGCCCGCTGGGCAAGCGAACCCCGCTGGCCCGCCTGGGCACCGACGTCGGAATTCCTGGCTGCGCGTGAGGCGAGCCAGGGGAAGTAGGCCGCTGGTCCGCAGGGGCCGACGCGGGGGCCGGCGCGGGGGCCGACGCGGGAGGAGGGCGGGTAGGCGCAGGTTCGAGCCGCCGGTGCCTGGCCGCTGGCCGGGGGCTGGCGATGGGAGGGTCGTGGAGGGCGCGTGAGAAGACTGTGCCGCGCATACTGTGTCACTCAGGCCACAGGAGTCCTCCAGCGGACGAGCTGCCTCGCGGCAAGTGCTAGCAGGGTGACGACTCCCCAGCTTGCGACACACGCGGTCACAAGGCCTAGGGCTGTGCGGTTCACCGCGTGCTCCCATAGGCCCGTGAGAACGAAGTAGGACGTGCCCATCGCGACGCAGGCGAATAGGAACGTCTGATAGGTGATCGGCTTGCGGGGCGGAGTTGTCTGGTTCATGGCTGAAATACGCATCGGGTACTAACTACAACGTGCGAAAGCTGCGCGGGATGCGCCTCACCCAGCGCACAAATTTTGTGGGGAACAGCTGCCCTGGGAGCTGCCCTCCCATACGGCAAGAAGACCATTCCGGCCAGTCTGTGAGACGGCTAGGTGCGGTCGGTCACTCGCGGTCCTCGGTGTCGGCGAGGTACGGGCCGCGGACATAGGTGTCGAAGTCGAAGGAGCCGCGGACCATACCGAGCCGCACCAATCGCCGCCGCTTTCTCGCCAACCACCAAACATGTCTCCAACATTGGGCCACGCAAAGCTCAGGCCGATTCGCGTGATGGGCGGCCTGGACTGTTACCGCTTTGTATGCCGCCCCCATGGAAAACGGCGGCGATTGGTGCGGCTCGGTATGGTCGGCTCGGTATGGGGCGTCAAAGGATGTCGATGGTTGTGTGACCGTCGAGGGTGGGCTGGGTGCGGCGCAGTGCGCGCTGGGCCTTCTCTCGACAGCGGTTGCAGTGGATGTGGCGCGGGTGGCGGCGAGCGTTGCGATAGAGCAGCAAGGCGAGTAGCACGAAGCCCCAGCCCACCATCGTGAGTTCAGAGCCTCTCAAGAGAAAGACGCTGAAGGCGAGTAGGACCGCTGCCCCGACCAGCTTGTAGAGCGGTAGAGCGTGACGGAGATGCGGCGTCTGCTCCTCGCAATTCACGCAGTGCCGGACGTCTTCAATTTGGAGCATGGGTGCGAGCCTTGCGAGGTATGAGGATCAGTCCGCAGCTTGTTCGTCGCCGCTGGGCTGCTCTGTGGGCTTGGGATCCACGGGCAAGTCCGTGCCATCGAGGCCGCGCACGAGCGGGCGGCCGAGCAGGCTGGCTGGGATAACCGTACCGCGGCCGTAGCGGCGGCGCAGTTTGTCGAGGCTTAGGGTCGCGTCCTTGAGGCGTTCGTTGGACTCGAGCCATTGACTGCGGCCCGAGGTCTCGGCGGCGCTGAAAAGGCTGGATTGGACCGGTTGGCGGACGTCTTCGAGTTTGGATACGGAGATGCCGATCAGGCGCAGGGGGCCGGATTCGATCTTGCTCAGGAGTTCCGCAGCTACTGCGTAGATGCGCGGACCAAGATTGGTCGGGAAGTCCAGAGTGCGTGTGCGGGTGAGCGTGCGGAAATCGGAGTAGCGCGCCTTGAGCGTGATCGTCTTGCCGCGCAGGCCGCGGTCGCGCAGCACGAAGGCGACCTCCTCGCAAAAGGAGAGCAGGAAGGTACGCAGCTCTTCGCGGTCGCCGATGTCCTCGGCGAAGGTGCGCTCGAGGCCATGGGACTTCTCCTCGCGGCGCGGCGTGACGCGGCGCGGATCGATGCCGCGGGCGAGGTCATGGATCCAGAGGCCGGAAGCACCGAAGCGCTTAGCTACCTCGTCGCGCTCGAGGCCGGCAAGGTCCGAGACGACCGTGACGCCCAGGGCTTCGAGGCGCGTGGCAGTACGCGGGCCGACGCCGAAGATCTTGGAGACCGGCAGAGGGTCGAGGATGGTGCGGATCTCGTGGGACTCGATCACCCGGAAGCCGTCGGGCTTGTCGAGGTCCGAGGCGAGCTTGGCCAGGAACTTGGTCGGAGCGATGCCCACGCTCGCCACCAGAGCCAGCTCGCGCAGGATGTCGCCGCGGATTAGATGGCCGATGTCTATCGCGCTGCCGAAGAGGCGCTGGGAACCTTCGACGTCGAGGAAGGCCTCATCCAATGAGAGCGGCTCCACCAGGGGCGTGTAGCGATTGAAGATGCCCATGATATCGCTGCTGACCGACGTGTACTTGTCGAAGTCGGGGGGCAGCAGCACCAAGTCAGGGCACAGGCGCCGGGCCTGAGCCGTGGGCATGGCCGAGTGCACGCCATATTTACGCGCCTCGTAGCTGGCGGCGCTGATCACACCGCGGCTCGAGGCTGGCCCCCCCACGCAGACGGGCAGATCCGCCAGGGAGGGGTTGTCGCGGATCTCCACGGACGCGTAGAAAGCGTCCATATCCACGTGCAGGATGTGCGGAAGCGGGGAATCGGCCATGGGGGGGTGCGGGCCCTGGAGGGCCCTCCAGATTCTACTCGGAGGCCGCTTCGGACCGGGCCCGGAGGGGGCGCCGATTGCTTTTGAGTCGGCGTAGAACGGCCCGTTCATTGCGGGCAGCACCCAATACTCCTATTGTTCTCCCCCGTTAGGTACGGATTTGCGTCCACCTGACGTCCCCCCCCCCAATGCGATTTCAGCACGTCCGCATCGAATCCCTGGCCCACGTCCTACCGGACCAGGTGGTTTCCTCTGAGGAGCTAGAGCACCAATTGGCGCCCGCCTATGGTCGCCTAGGACTCTCGGTCGGTCGCTTGGAATTGATGACGGGCATCCGCGAGCGACGCTTCTGGCCCGAAGGCACGCGCCCCAGCGAAGCCTCCACCAAGGCCGGACTGCTAGCACTTGAGCGCAGCGGCGTGCCCGCCGATCGCATCGGCATGCTGGTGCACTCCGCCGTGTGCCGCGACTTCCTCGAGCCCTCGACCGCCTCCGTGGTGCACGCCCAGCTAGGCCTGACCTCGCAGTGCATGGCCTTCGACCTTTCGAACGCCTGCATCGGCTTCGCCAACGCCATGACCATGGCCGGCGCTTTGATCGAAGCGCGCCAGATCGACGCCGCGTTGATCGTCACCGGCGAGGACGGCGGCCCGCTCGTGCGCGAGACGATCGAGATGCTCAACCGCGGCTGCGAGAACGATCGGCGCGCCCTCAAGCGCGCGCAGGCCTCGCTCACGATCGGCTCCGGCGCCGCCGCCATGGTGCTGGCCCATGAGTCCATCGCCACCTCGAGTAGCGAGCTGCTGGGCGGCACCTCGCGCTCGGCGACCCAACACTACGCCCTGTGCTCCGGCGATTTCGCCCAGGTTGGCCACCGTCCGCTGATGGAGACCGATTCGGACGCATTGCTCAAAGCGGGCTGTAGCCTGGCCCACGAGACCTTTGCGGCCTTCCTGGAAGAACAGGAGCTCAGCACCGAGTCCATCGACCGCATCGTCACGCACCAGGTCAGCACCAAGCACAAGCGCGCTCTACTGGAGGCCCTCGGCCTGAGCGCGGAGATCGACTTCCCCACGGTCGAAACCTGGGGTAACGTCGGATCCATGTCCCTGCCGGGCACCCTCTCGCTCGCGGTAGAAGAAGGCGTTGTAAAGAGCGGGCAGTTGGTCTGCCTGCAAGGCATCGGCAGCGGACTCCACAGTCAGATGCTGGCCGTGCGCTGGTAGCGCACAAGCAAACACCCCCCCCATGACCGACGTAGCTCTCCTCGACAGTGTCGTGCTGGAGCCCGGCCGCAGCGCCGACGCCAGTGTGATTTGGTTGCACGGACTCGGAGCCAACGGCTTCGACTTCCCGCCCCTCGTGCCCGAACTCGGCCTGCCGGCGGATCACGCCGTGCGCTTCATTTTTCCGCACGCGCCCTCGATCCCGGTGACCATCAACGGCGGCCATGTAATGCCCGCCTGGTACGACATCCTCAGCGAGGACTTCGACAAGCGCGCCGATGAGCCCGGCGTGCGCCTGTCCGCAAGGCACCTCGAACGCCTGCTGGCACGCGAGCTCGAGCGCGGCATCGATCCCAGCCGCATCGTGCTGGCCGGCTTCTCCCAGGGCGGCGCCATCGCCCTGCACGTGGGTCTGCGCTACCCGGAGGCCCTCGCGGGCATCCTGCTGCTCTCGACCTACATGGCCTGCGACGCGAACCTCGACGAGGAACGCAACCCGGCCAATGCCAAGGTGCCGATTTTCCAGGCGCACGGCACCAAGGACCCCATGGTGACCCCCGACAAGGGCGAAGCAGCACGAGAACGGCTTCTGGGGCTCGGCTACGAGGTCGAATGGCACCAGTACCCCATGGAGCACCATGTGATCCCCGAAGAGATCACCGCCGTGGGCCAGTGGCTGCGGGCGCGTCTGGTGGACTGAGACGCCGGGCCGAGGCCCTGATACGGCGAGTTCTGGACCCGATCGGAAGATTTCCGGTGGGTTGGGTTGGCGTCGGGGCTTGTGGATAGCTACAACCCTACTTCACAGGCATTAGAAAAATCTGAAAGGCGCGGGGCCGAACCCCCAATCACCTCTCAGAGCCACTCAAGGCACCTTTCTAACCCGGTGAACGCCCACTGCGGCCCCCCTCCCTCCATGTCCTCGAAGCCCGAAACCGCCCTCGCCCAGGAATTCACCGGGCTAGAAGAGGGTCTGCTGGAGCAGCTCCAGCCCTTCGAGACCTTCTTCAAGAGCTTCGGTTTCAAGCGCATCCACGGACGCGTCTGGGGCCTCCTGGTTCTCGCCGGCCAGTCCTTGGCCAGCAAGGAAGTGGTTAAGGAGCTGGGCATCTCTCAGGGACTGGCTAGCACCACCCTGAACGAGCTCGCTGACTGGGGCGCGATCCAGACCAGCTTCGACACCAGTCGACGCTGCAACCTGCACACCCCCGTGGGCAACACCCTGTCGATCGTGGCCACCGTGCTGCGCCGCCGGGAGCAGATGGCCTTCGCGCGTTTCCACGAGGGCATGACCCGCACCGTGGAAATCATCGCAGCGAAGAACGGCCCGCGCGATCCGCGCCTGCTGACCCTGCGCTCGATCCTTTCCACCTGCGAGATCGCTGACGCGGTCATGCAGCTTGTCTTCTCGTCGGTTTCCAATGCACTCGGAGACCCCCAAAGCCTGCTCTCGCGAGCCATAGGCACGGCGCTCAAGGTGGGCGCCGCTCTGCCCAATGGTTCCCGCGGAGAGAACGCAACCACCGCCAAAAGCACCAACGGCACGAGCCTCGAATCCGACGAGAGCTCGCCCCAGGGCACCCCCCATGTCTGATCTAGCGCGCATCGTCATCACCGGAGTTGGCCTCACAAGCCCCAACGGCAACAGCCTCGAGGAGTATCGCAAGAACCTCCTCGGCGGCGTCTCCGGTATCACCGACTACGAGATCCGTTACTTCGGCAAGACCGTGGCTGGCGTGTGTGACTACGAAGCCACCCGCTACCAGAAGAAGAAGGCCATCCGCCGCGGCACCCGCGCCGGCTCCGTGGCCGTCTACTGCGCCAACGAGGCCGTCAATGACTCCGGCATCGACCTGGACGTGGTCGGTCGCCACAGGGTCGGCATCTACGTCGGCACCACCGAGCACGGCAACGTGGAGACGGAGGAGCAGATCTACGAGGTCAGCAAGCATGACTACGACCTCTCCTACTGGTCTCACCACCACAACCCGCGCACGGTGGCCAACAACCCCGCCGGCGAAGTGACCCTCAACATGGGCATCACCGGCCCCCACTACTGTGTGGGCGGTGCCTGTGCCGGCGGCAACCTGGGCATCATCCAGGGCGCCCAGATGCTGCAGCTGAATGAGGTCGACATGGCCCTGGCCGGCGGCGTCTCCGAAAGCATCCACACCTTCGGCATCTTCGCCTCCTTCGAGTCCGAAGGCGCCCTCGGCAAGCACGCCGATCCGACCCAGGTCTCGCGCCCCTTCGACAAGGATCGCAACGGCATCGTGGTCTCCGAAGGCGGCTGCCTCTACACCCTCGAGCGTCTTGACGACGCCTTGGCCCGCGGCGCGCGCATCTACGGCGAGATTAAAGGCTGGCACGTGAACTCGGACGCCAAGGACTACGTGCTGCCGCACCCCGAGCGTCAGAACCAGTGCATGCGCGCCGCGATCGAACGCGCCGGCTTGACCCCGGACGAGATCGATATCGTCAGCACCCACGCCACCTCCACTCCCCTGGGCGACATCCAGGAGACCAGTGCAGTGCGCGCCGTCTTCGGCGACTCGAAGCGCGCTCACATCAACAACACGAAGAGCTACATCGGCCACACCATGGGCGCCGCTGGCGCCGTGGAACTGGCCGGCAACCTGGGTTCGTTCCAGGACGGCTTCGTGCACCCCACCATCAACGTCGACAACCTGGATCCCGAGTGCGAAATCCGCGGTCTTGTACTGAACAAGCCCAAGGAAATTGGTCGCGTGGAGAACATTCTGAATCTGTCCTTCGGGATGATCGGAATCAACTCCTGCGTGATCATCCAGCGCTACGACGCTTAACCCCGTTCACCCCCGTACACCCAACCCCAAAACTCGAGCTAGCAACATGACCAAAGAAGACATCGTCCTCGCCATGAAGGACATCATCGCCACCATCGCCCCCGACGAGGACGTTGACGGCCTTACCATGGACACGCCCCTGCGTGACCAGATCGAACTGGACTCCATGGACTTCCTGGACATCGTTATGGAACTGCGCAAGCGCTACGGCGTGCAGGTTCCCGAGGACGACTACGCTGAGCTGAACACCCTTCAGGGCTGCGTCAACTACCTCGAGCCCAGCCTGGCTGACAAAGAGCTCAAGGTCGGCGTTTAGTACGCTGCTACGTCGAGTGGAGGGCGGCCTGGGCGGCGGCTGCGTCGGAATCCGACACAGCCGGCCTAGTCCGCCTTTCTGTTTTCTGCTGCCCCCCCACACGCTAAGACAGCCATGAAGTCCACCTGGGACACCATCATCATCGGTGCAGGCATGAGCGGCCTCGCCGCCGGCATCCGCTGCGCGCAGTTCGAGCACGACGTGCTGATCCTGGACCGGCATTCGCTCTGGGGAGGACTGAACTCCTTCTACAAGCTGGCCGGTAGGCGCTTCGACGTGGGGCTGCATGCCCTGACCAACTACGTGCCCAAGGGCACCAAGGGCCGTCCCCTCTCGCGCATCCTGCGCCAGCTGCGGATTCCCTACGACGCCCTGCAACTGGGCGAACAACTCTCCAGCGAGGTCGCCTTCCCCGAGACGCGTCTGCGTTTCTCGAACGACTTTGAACTCTTGCGCTCGGAGGTTCATGCGAACTTCCCCAGCGAGGCACAGAACTTCGATCGCTTGGCAGCCGACCTGGCCGCCTACCCGACCCTGCCCGCCGAGGGCGAGATCATCTGGAGCCGCCCGAAGCTGGGCGAGTACTTGAAGGATCCGCTGCTGGTGGACATGCTGCTGCTGCCGCTCTTGTACTACGGATCCCCCACGCCCCACGACCTGGAGTGGAGCTCCTTCGTGGTGCTCTGGAAGAGCATCTACGAGGAGGGTTTCGCGCGCCCTCGCGGCGGCGTACGCACGATCCTGGACCTGTTGCGCAAGCGCTACAAGGACCTTGACGGCGAGCTGAAGATGAACTCCGGCGTGGCCAAGATCGTCTCCGAGAACGGCACCGCGCGCGGGGTTGTACTGGACGATGGGACCGAGCTAACGGCCAACCGCATCCTCTCCTCCGCCGGCTACGTGGAGACCATGCGCATGGTCGGCGGCAAGTTGGCCGAGACCGAAGGCGCCACCAAGAACGCTGGGCGCATGACCTTCGTGGAGTGCGTCACTATGATGGACAAGACGCCCAAAGAGCTGGGCTACGACTCCACCATCTGCTTCTTCAACACGGAACCGGAGGCGGTCTACGGCCCGCCCGAAGACCTGGTGGATTTCCGCAGCGGCGTGATCTGCTGCCCGGACAACTACGAGGGTCAGGACCCGGGCAAGGAAGGCGTCTTCCGCCTGACCCTGCAGGCTAATTACGACAAGTGGACCAACTTTGGTGACGAGGAGGCCTACAAGGCCGCCAAGCACGAGGCCTGGGACAAGGGTCACGCCACCGCCGCGCGCTTCGCCTTCGACGCGCGCAAGAACTCCACCTACGTGGACACCTTCACCCCGCGCACCGTGGAGAAGTTCACCGGCCACATCAACGGCGCGGTCTACGGAGCCCCTCTCAAACAGGCCACTGGCGAGACGCCGGTGGAGCAGCTCTTTATCTGCGGCACGGACCAAGGTTTCCTCGGCATCGTCGGCGCCTGCCTTTCGGGTATCGCCATGGCCAACCGCCACGCGCTAGCTAGCGCCGGTTCTTGACCCAAGGACTACTTCCATGACGGATCGCAACAAGCACTTTTTCATCGGCAGCCGTGACGGTAAGCGCCCCCTGACCAAGGACCCGCTCGCGAAGGCCAAGGACGCCTACGACGTGGTCGTGATCGGATCGGGCCTGGGTGGGCTGACCGCCGCCAACATCCTGGGCCGCGCCGGCCACAAGGTGCTGGTGCTCGAGCAGCACTACAACTTCGGCGGCCTAGCCACCTGGTTCAAGCGCAAGGGCGGCCACACCTTCGACATCTCCCTGCACGGTTTCCCGCAGGGCATGGTCAAGACCTGCCGCAAGTACTGGGGCAAGCACGTCTCGGACAAGATCGTCAAGCTGGACCGGGTGCGCTTCCACAACCCGCAGTTCTCCTTCGATACGGACTTCACGCGCGAAGACTTCACCGAGAAGCTGGTCACGGTCTTCGGCTGCGAGCGCGCCAAGGTGGAGGGTTTCTACGAGACCCTGCGCCGCATGAGCTACTACGACAACGATGGCCGTACGACCCGCGAGCTTTTCGACGAGTGGTTCCCGGGCCGCAACGATGTACACCGTCTATTGATGGAGCCCATCAGCTACGCCAACGGTTCGTCCCTCGACGACCCGGCCATCAGCTACGGCATCGTGTTCTCGAACTTCATGGCTAAGGGCGTCTACACCTTCGTGGGTGGCACCGACGGTTTGATCCACGATATGCAGGCGGAGCTCAAGGCCAACGGCGTGGACCTCTTCGGCCGCACCCAGGTGGACCAGATCCTGGTAGAGAACGGCCGCACCGTGGGCGTTCGCGTTGGCGATCGCCGCATCGATACCCAGGTGGTCATTTCTAACGCCAACATCAAGAGCACCGTCGAGAAGCTGGTGGGCCCCGAGCACTTCGAGCCCGAGTGGCTCAAGGGCATGCAAGCCGTGCGCCTGAACACCTCCTCCTGCCAGGTCTACATGGGCCTGCGTGATGGCGCTGAGTTGCCCTGGATCGCGGATCTCTTCTTCACCTCCACGCGCCCCACTTTCGATAGCGAAGCTCTCTGCGACATCCACGGAGAGAGTCGCACCTACAGCTTCTACTACCCCAAAGGTCGCCCGGAGTCGAAGAACAATCGCTACTCCATCGTCTGTTCCACCAACGCCCTCTGGGAGGATTGGGCCAAGCTCGACGAGGCCGGCTACGCGGCTAACAAGGAGCGCATGGAGCAGGAAACCCTAGCCGCCATCGAGGGCTGGATCCCCGGCGTGAGCAAGGACATCACGCACCTGGAATCCGCAACCCCGCGCAGCTTCGGCTTCTACACCGACCACCCCGAGGGCACCTCCTTCGGCACCAAGTTCGAAGGCCTGGCCTTTTCCATGGGCCTCTCGGAGCAAGTCGAAGGTCTCTATCACGCGGGCTCCGTCGGCATCATCATGTCCGGCTGGCTCGGCGCAGCCAACTACGGAGCCATCACCGCCAACAAGGTGGACGGTCTCCTGCACAGTCTCATGAACAGCGGCACCTGAGCCGCACCTCCCCCCAAGCACATGTCCGATAGCATCAATCCCCAGCGCTTCGCTGGCAGCCACGTCATCGTCACCGGCGGCACCCGCGGCCTCGGCCGCGCCATGAGCCTGGCCTACCTGGCTGAAGGCGCCCACGTACACGCCACCTACGCCGGCAACGCCGCCGCTGCTGAGGAACTGTCCCAGGCCGCCGAAGCCCAGCAAGCCGGTAGCTCCGAGCGCGTCCAAACCCACAAGTTCGACGTCGCCGATCACGATGCCTGCCAGGCCTTCTGGGAGAGCCTCGGTGAGACCGAGATCGCCGTGCTGGTGAACAACGCAGGCATCCGCCGCGATGGTCTCTTGGCCATGATGGACCCCGCCGACTGGGAGAAGGTGATCACCACCAACCTCACCGGCAGCTACACCATGAGCAAGTTCGCCGTGCTGAACATGATGCGCCAGCGCTATGGCCGCATCGTTTTCACCACCTCCCCCGCCGGCCGCTTCGGCTTCGAGGGACAGGGCAACTACTCCGCCTCCAAGGCTGGTCAAGTGGGCCTCATGCGCTCGCTCTGCAAGGAAGTCGCCAAGCGCAAAATCACCGTCAACTGCGTCAGCCCGGGCTTCATCGACACCGAGCTGATCGAGGACCTGTCCCCCGAGCTGCGCAAGGAATACAGCAAGACCGTGCCCATGCGCCGCTTTGGCACGCCCCAAGAAGTGGCCAGCGCCGTGCTCTTCCTGTCCTCCCCCGAGGCCAGCTACATCACCGGCTCCGTCCTCGAAGTCACCGGCGGACTCTAAGCATGCAAGCCTCCAGCATTCCGCCCAGCAGTTCACCCGAGGCCCTGGTCCTCGAGCGTATCCCGCACCGCACGCCCTTCCTCTTCATCGACCGCGTGCTCAGCGAAGGCGATGACAAGCTCACCGCGGAGTGGTCCGTGCCCAAGGACCTGTTCTGCTTCGAAGGCCACTACCCCGGCAATCCGATCCTGCCCGGCGTGCTGATCCAAGAGCACACCTTCCAGGCCAGCGCGCTCTTGATCTACGGAACGGAAGCAAGCAGCGACGCCCCCGGCACCCCCGTGCTGACCAAGGTCGAGAGCGCGCGCTTCAAGAATTTGGTGCGCCCCGGCGACACGCTCACCACCGAGGTCGAGCTGATCGAGCGCGTGGCCAACGCGCGCGTCTGCAAGGCCGTGGTACGCAGCGATGCGGGCGTGGTCGCCCGCTTGCAGTTCGTGCTGGCACTCGTCAGCGAGGCCAAGGCATGAGCGACTGGCTCAACCTCGAAGGCCGCAAGGTGCTCGTCACCGGCCTCGCCAACAAGCGCAGCGTCGCCGCTCACATCGGTAAGCAGTTGGAAGCGGCCGGCGCCATTCCGATCTGGTGCGTGCGCACCGAAGAGCGCAAGGCCGACGTGCAGAAGCTCGTCAAGGGCCGCGATGTTTACGTCTGCGATGTGCGCGATCAGGAACAGATCGACGCGCTCTCGAAGGACCTGCAGCGCGACCATCCGGAAATCCACGGCATGGTCCACTCGATCGCCTTCGCCAACTACGAGGACGGCATGAAGCCCTTCCACGAGACCCGGCGTAAGGATTTCCTCGAGGCCGTCGACGTCTCCTGCTTCAGCATGGTGGCGCTCTCCAGGGCGCTCAAGCCGTGCTTCACCGACGATGCCTCCGTGGTCACGATCTCCATCTCCACCACCACCATGGCGGCGGAAAATTACGGCTACATGGCGCCCGCTAAGGCTGCCCTGGACTCCGCCGTGGTCTTCCTGGCCAAGTCTTTCAGCGCCGACACTGGCGTACGCTTCAACGGCGTGCGCGCGGGTCTCCTGAAAACGCGCTCCAGCGCCGGTATCCCCGGCTACGCCGACGCCTACCTCTTCGCCGAGAAGGCCACCCTGCGAGGTCAAGGCCTAGGTACGGACGAGGTCGCTTCTACGACCCTCTTCCTGCTCTCCCCGCGCTCCAGCGGCATGACCGCCCAAGGCCTCGTGGTCGACGCGGGCATGGGCGTGAACTACTTCGACAAGAGCTTGGTCTCGCCGGAGTAGGCAACGCCCGACCGGGCGTGAGGTGAAGGAATTGAATCCAACGTGCGAGGGGCCTTGGCCCCTCGCGCTCATTTGGGGACAAGGCTGCTCGATTCTGACCATCCTCCGATTGGGGTCAAGCCCTCTGCGGGCTGGGTCGAAGCGACATCCATGCGCTCCCCTAAGTCCAAGCCGAGATCAACGGTCTCCGCCATGGCAAGGACTGGGCGATCACTGCGCTCAGTCGGCGCGCTCTCGAGCACCGGTGAAATCGCCCGCGGACCACTGACCCAGTTCTTCGCTTGGTCGCTCTTTGGCACGGCCGTTGTATTCACCGGCCTCTACGCCGCCCTGGATAGCAGCTCGTGTGCAGGGGCCACCGGTTTGGGCGCGGTGGGAGCTCTGATCAGCCTAGTGATTCTGCGCCTCACGAAAGCTCCGAACGTGGCCGGCAACTTCCTGGTGGCTATACTCTTCTTGGTACTGACGGGACTCGGCAGCCGACAGGGCGGGGATGGCTCCGCAGCCCTGCCATGGTTCACGGTGGTTCCCGTGGTCGCCATGATGAGCGCCGGTGTGCGCTCGGGCGCAATTTGGACCGGCCTGTCGGTAATCGTGCTGACAACCTTCTTCGGCCTCGACCGCGCTGGATACAAGTTCCCCATGGACCTGGAGCCGGAGCCCTACCAGCTGCTCACCTACGTTGCCTGGACTTGGTTGGCCGTGCTGCTCTTTTGCTTCTGCTCCTTCTATGAGCTTGCTGCGCGCGCGGCTCGCGAGGAGATCCGCCAGGGGCACCAGGAACTTGTAGAGGCCAACGCGCACCTAGCTGAGCTCACGGAGAAGGCCCAGGAATCGAGCGTGGCCAAGAGTGAATTCCTCGCCAACATGAGCCATGAAATCCGCACGCCCATGAACGGTGTGATCGGCATGACGGAGCTGCTGCTCGAGACCGATCTAGATGCGGAACAGCGCAGCTTCGCCGAAGTGGTGTGCGCCAGTGGCGATTCCTTGCTGGCCTTGATCAACGACATCCTCGATTTCTCCAAGGTCGAGGCAGGCAAGCTCGAACTGGAGACGGAGGACTTTGACCTGGTCTGCATGCTCGATGACTTTGCTGACTCCCTCGCCCTCAACGCACATGAGAAAGGACTCGAGCTGCTTTGCTTGTGCGCACCCGATGTCCCGACGGACATCCGCGGCGATTCCGGCCGCCTACGGCAGGTGCTAACCAACCTGGCCGGCAATGCCATCAAGTTCACCAAGCAAGGCGAAGTCGGCGTGCATGTGACCTTGGAAGCGGATGAAGGCGAGCAGGTTCTCCTGCGCTTCGCCGTGCGCGACACGGGCATCGGCATCCCAAGCGACCGCCAAGCGCAACTCTTTGAGCAGTTCACCCAGGTGGATGCCTCCACCACCCGCAAGTACGGGGGAACGGGGCTAGGCCTAGCCATCTCCAAGCAGCTCACACAGCTCATGGGCGGCAGCATCGGCATCATTAGCGAGACGGGCCACGGAGCCGAGTTCTGGTTCACCGCCCGCTTCCCGAAGCAAGCCGCAGCCGGCCTCACCCCAGACGTCCCGCATGCACGCCTGCAGAACTTGCGCGTGCTTGTGGTGGACGACAACCCCACCAATCGTGAGTTGATCGCCCAGCGCTGCCAGGCTCTAGGAATGGGCGTAGACTCCGCAGCTGACGGCGAGGCTGGCCTGGAAAAGCTCCGAGCAGCTCAGAGCTCTGGGAAGCCCTTCAACATCGCGATCATCGATAGCCACATGCCGCAGATGGACGGCATCCTGCTCGGTGACAAGATCAAATCAGACGCCGACCTGAAGCCCACGACCCTGCTCCTCATGACCCCCCTCGGTCAGCGAGTGAACATTGAGGCCTGCCGTGTCACGGGCTTCGCAGATGTCTTCACCAAGCCGGTGCGCGCAGCAGATTT
>JBLIOL010000053.1:0-21523 GCA_047639615.1 Planctomycetota bacterium
CCGGGCACCCCTACCTCGGGTACTCGCTCACCCCTGACTGGGATTCCGAAGCGACGCCCGACAAGGCTCCCGGTAGCGCTGGCTACCAAGGCCAGAAGTCCCAGAACGCCGACGGCTTCCGCGGACCGGTGCCGCCGCTCGAGAAACCGGAAGGCGTCTTCCGCATCGCGACCCTGGGCGGCTCCTCCACCTACGGCAATAGCCCAAGCTCCGACGCCAGCACATGGCCTGCGCAGCTGCAGGTCATGCTCAACGAGCGCCAATCCACCAACGTGGAAGTGCTCAACGCCGGCGCCGTCGGCTGGAACAGCCATGAGAGCCTGATCAACCTCGCCCTACGCGTAGTCGACTACGAGCCCGACCTAATCCTCGTCTATCACACCATCAACGACGCGCGCTGCGCGCTGTGGACCAAGGGCGGAGAGATCCAGCGCGACAACACCCACTGGCGCGAAACCTGGCCCAGCTACCGCGACACGCCCACCACGGATCCGTGGCTCGAAGGCAGCTACACCTACCTGCTCTGGCGCAAGTTCTTCACGCCCTACTTCGCCAACCGCAAGGAGCTCGCCTTCTACGCCATCCGCGGCTACGACCCGGATGACAAGGATCCCTACGAGCGCGGCGAACTCGATCCCACCGGCTTCCGCAGCTTCGAGCGCAACCTGCTCTCCATCGCCGGCATCGCCCGCGCCCACGGTGCGCAGGTCATGCTCGCCACCCAGGGCTGCGATCGTGAAGACATCAAGGCCAAGTCGCGCCACAACCAGTGGAAGGCCATGGACTACCTCGGCACGGTCATCGAGCAGGTGACCGAGCGCGAGCAGCTGCTCTTCTGCGACGCCCGCAAGGTGCTCGAAGCCCACGCCGCAAGCGTAGGCAAGGACACTATTTTCACCGGCGAAGTACACCTCACCGATGCCGGCGCTGCCAAGCTCGCAGAGATCTTCGCCGACGCGATCGTCGAGGCGAAAGTCCTAACCGACTGACCCCGCCTCGCCGGCGGGCAGCAGCTTGCGCAGGGCCTTAACCAAGGCCTTGGGCTCGTCGGTTCCAATACGGAACTTCTTGCCGCTGGTGAGCTGCAGCTCGACAGCGTCGAAGCCCGACACATTGAAGAGCCAGCCGTGGGGCGTCAAGCGAATGCCCCAGCCGTAGTACCAGCGATTCCTGACAACGCTCACACTCTCGATACGGCTGAGCGCAATCGTGCGCCGAATCAGGCCGAAGCCAAAGGCTACGCGTAAGGACTCCTTACTGACCTCCGTGGTGAGCGTGCCGAAGAGCGCCATCAGTACGAGTATGACCACGAAGACCGTACCTAGGACGGGCCGCGTGTCTGGCTCTAGAACCCAGCCCAAGAGGCTCGCAATGAGGAAAGCACCCATACTCCCAAGGACGAGTGTTCCCATTTGCTTGTGCTTGTAATTCGTCATGGCTTCAAGCTCCTGCGCTTCTGCTTCACCCAAGGATAGCGCTGAAGCTAGGTTGGGTGCATGCATACCGCGCTGACTCTCCTCCTCCTGAGTACCCTCGCCGCAGTTTCCACATCGCAGCCCAGCGAAACTATCCAGGTTCGTCTCTCGCCCGCGGTACCCGAAGGTCGTACGGCCCTACGCTGGAGTCCGAAGGGCGCCAAGGTCCAGCTCACCAAAGACGGTGCAGCCCTGCGCGGACAGCTGCCCATCGGCTCCCCCATGACCATCGAGCTCACCCGCAGCCAGGGTGCTCAGCACTACGACGAACTCTGGATCGATCATGATCGTGACGGTGAGCGCGCGCGCGCGGAAATGCAGAGCACGCAACCCTCCGAGAACCGCGGCAAGTTCTGGTCGAGCTTCCAAAGCACGCTGATGATCTCGTTGGCACCCGACCAGGGGACGCGACCCTACCCCATCAGTATGTGGTTCGTCGAAGACCCCTCCGAGCCGGACGCCACACCGGTTCTACGCTGGTCGCGCCGCGGCTGGCACCAGGGCTCGGTCAAAATCGGTGAGCAAGAAGTACACGTGCTCATCACCGAGTCGCGCATGGATGGCATCTTCGACGCAGCCGACGCCTGGTTCCTCTCCACGGACAAGGACACGCTTGTGCGCTCCGCCGGTTCGCGCTCCCTGGGCCGACATGTATGGCTCGGCGAACAAGCCTGGCGCATGATCAGTATCGATGAGCACGGACGCAGCCTCTCCATGGAGCTCTACGATCCGGGCGTCACCCGTGCGGAAGAGGAACAGCGCGAGGACAAGCTCGCGGCCGATCGCAACGCGGAGCGGGCACCGACGCCGCTAGCCTTCGGGCACGACTTCGAAGCAGCCGCAGCAGCAGCTAAGGCCGCCGACAAGACCATGCTCGTGGACTTCGAAACCACCTGGTGCGGACCCTGCAAGCAGATGGACCGCTGGGTCTACACCGCCAAGAAAGTCGTCGATGCAGCCACGGCCAAGAGCATCGTCGCGGTCAAGGTAGATGGCGACGAGCGCAAGGACCTGAAGCAGCGCTTCAAGGTCGAGGGCTTCCCCACCATGATCTTGCTGGCCGCCGACGGCACCGAGATCGGGCGCCAGGTGGGCTACCTGGGCGTGGACGCCATGGCAGCATTCTTGGCTACGGCCAAGTAAGGCCGCAAAGATCTGAGGATCTCCTCAGCGGCGCCCGAGCCCCAGGCGTACTTCTGGTGTCATGCCTCCCGAACCCGCCGAGCTAGCCGCCGACGTCCTACAGGACGCGCCTGAGGCCCTAGATACGTGGTTTCGGGCCGAGCATCCCCTGGTGTGGCGCCTCTGCTTTGGGTTCTTGGCCCAGGAAGCAGAGGCTGACGACCTAGCCCAGGAGGCCCTGTTGAAGCTCCACGACCGCCTACCGAATTGGGATCAAGAGCGCAGCTACAGCACCTGGCGCAACACCGTGGTGGCCAACCTCTGCCGCGACCGCCTGCGCCGGCGCAGCAACCGCCGCGACGCCGAAACCAACGCCGCCGAAGCCGGCCTACCCGATCGCTTGCCCTCACCCGAGGATCGCGCCGAGGCCAACGAAGTGCGCGAAGCGCTGGGCCAAGCTCTGCGCAATCTCACACCACGTGAGCGCGAGGTGTTTGTACTGCGCGACCTCGAAGGTCAGAGCGCGGACCAAGTAGCCACAAGCCTCGGCATCACCGCCAGCACCGTGCGCTCCCTCGGCACCCTCGCAAGACAACGCATGCGCCAACTGTTGGCGCCGCGGCTACCCGGGCTCTTGGCTGAAGGAGAGCTGCTATGAGCGAACTCCCCGAGCCTTCCGAAGACCCGACGAACGAACTGCAGAGGCTCTGGCAACAGCTGGAAGCCCCCGCACCCGACGGTCCCGGCGACGAAGCCACTCAGGCCTCCGTGGCCTGGGCCCAAGCCGCCTGGAAGACCATCACGCCGGCGCCCAGGGTTCCCAAGCTGCGTCTCCGCCCTCGCCGCCAACTGCGCCCGTTACTCCTCATGCCCGTCGCCGCAGCTGCCGCTGCCCTGCTGATCTGGATCGGCCTGGACCGGCGCGCAACAAAGCCCACCCAACCTTCACAGACCTCACTCACCGCGAGTGCTCCGATGCGTGCGCATCCCATCAGCGACGGATCGCTGGAGCTTCGCAGAGGTCGTGTCCGCCTAATTCTGATCGACAACCAAGCCACCGAAGACCTATGAACGCCATCGCCACACTCGCCCTACTCACGCCTCTAGCACTGCTGCCCCAGGGCGGACGCACCAAGACCAAGGCCCTCTCGGACACCACGATCCCCAGCGCGGCTGAATTGGTGATGCACCAATATGCTCCGCAGAACATCTCATCCCGTGAGCTGTACCAGTACGCCGCCCAGAATCTCAGCCGTCAGTTCCAGGTTCGCGATGAGGTCACCGGAGAGCTCAGCGTTCACGCCAGCATCCAGACCCTTGGCGGGCGCGTGCTCGTTTACGAGAGCCCCAAGTCTGCCCAGCGGCTCATGGAGACCCTCAAGGCCCTGGACCTGCCCTCCGCCACCGCGCAAGAAGCGCAGGCCTATGAGTTCCTGACCGAAGTCTACAACCCTAAGCACGTCCCCATTAGCCAGCTCTACGTAGCTCTGCAGCCTTACAAGAAGCAGGTATCCACCGGACCTGGTAACGCCTTCCAAAACGTCACTGCCATCGACGACCTAGGCCAACTGGTCATCCGTGACACGCCGAGCCAGGTGGAAGAGATGCTCGACTTCCTCAAGGCCACGGATCAGCCCACTAAGCAGGTGCTCCTCACCGCTTACATGGTCACTCCCACGGATGAGGTCGAATCCAACTCCGGGCTGCCCAGTGAATTGGTTAGTGGCCTGGCCCCCATGCTGGGAGCCAAGGGACTGCACAAGGTTGCGATCGGCGTCGTGCGTACGGGCGTGGGGTCGGACCGCCAAGTAGTGCTCACCTTGCAAGCAGCCAACTCGCCCCCTAGCCAGTTGGAATTCGCTCCCTCTGCTTTCAATGCCAACGGCAACGGAGGCGGCAGCTTAACCCTGCGGTCCTGCAGCTTGGCCATCGCCGGCCGCATAGCCTTCAGCACCCAAACCAGCGTCGACGTCGGCGAGTACGTGGTGCTCGGTGCTACCGGATCGGACCCCGCCTACCTGGTGCTGCACATCAAGGCCCTCTAAGCCAATACTCGCACATAGTTGGCCGTTTCTACGGCCATAGGCCACTGCCCCCTAAGGGGTCAGTGGCCTATTTTCTTGTAGGCCCTAACCCCTTGGTGACCCCATGGATACCTCCCCCCTCTTCCGGCACATCATGGCCGGAATCGATACCGACGGTCTCGCTATCCCCGCAGTCCTTCAAGCTGTAGACCTAGCCAAGGCCTTTGACGCCAAGCTAGACCTAGTGCACGCCTTGGACATTCCAGCAGCCCTCTGGCCCGGCGTCGGCGGCGCCGAGATAGCGGATATGCACGCCAATTCCCTGGACCACGCGCGCGCCAAGGCGACCTCCGCTCTCACCCCAGCCCTACGAGCGGCTCACCCGGAGATCCTCGCGGACGATATCACGAGTGTCTATCCGGGGCAGGTCGGCCGGGTACTGCTGCAGCAGATGGATGAGCTGAACGCAGATCTGCTTGTGCTCGGCACCCACGCCAAGCGTTCACCCTTCGACATCGGCAGCACCGCCCGCAACGTGTTCTCGCGTTCGAAGATCCCTGTCTGGATCCAACCCAGCCCCGTGACTCCCATCAAGCGCATCCTAGTGCCCGTGGACTTCTCGGAGCACAGCCAGAGCGCCATGGAACACGCCCACGCCTTGGCCGTCCAGTTCGGTGCCTCGGTCCAACTGCTGCACTGCTACGAAGCCCCGAGCTTTGCCTATGCGGAGCCTTCCAGCCCCATGCCCTACCCGAGCTATGCCATCGACCATCAACGGGACGCGGCTCGGGGATCCCTGGAGACTTGCGAAGCGGAGTTCCCTTGGGGCAGCGTGCCCCACACCTCGACCTTCCAAGAAGCAGCCCCCGCTGACGCCACCCTCAAAGCGGGCGAGCAAGCCGACCTGATCGTCATGGGCACCCACGGCCGTACTGGCCTCTCGCGCTTCCTCACCGGCAGCGTGGCCCACGCGATCATCAAGCGCTCGAAAATGCCAGTCCTGTTGGTGCCTAAGCCCTCTGGAACCTTCGTCTTGTAGGCGCCTGTACTAGCCGCGGTGGTTCCGTGCCAGGCACAAAACCACCGCGGCCCAAGGCCTTAGCCGATTGTCCAGCGCTCGCCGGTGTGGACCAAGTCCTCGATCTTGCCGGGGCCTTTCTTGGCGATGGCGGCATCGATCTGGGCGTTGACGCCTTCCTCGTAAACGGACGCTTTCACGTCGCGGAAGATGCCCAAGGGCGAGGGCTTGTCCTCGTCGTCCCCCAGGGAGGCCATCATCACGGCCGGAGCGGATGACGAGGTTTCGGCACTCCAGGTGTCGGCCTCTTCAGCGCTACAGATCTCGACTTCCCAGCCGTTGACCCGTAGACCCTTGTCCTTTTCCTTGCCGAAGATCAGCTTCTCGCCGGGGACGAGATCGATGGTCTTGTCGGCGCGAACCGGCTTGGCCACAGTGCCGTTGTAGAAGTCCTTATTGAAGATCACGCAGTTCTGCAAGATCTCGATGAAGGACGTGCCTTGGTGCGCAGCTGCAGCGGCGAAGATCTTCGCCATGTGCTTGGCATCCGTATCCAGGGTGCGTGCTACGAAGGTCGCGTTGCAGCCCAGGGCGAAGGAAACCGGGTTGAAGGGGCGGTCGATGGAGCCCAGGGGCGTCGACTTCTTCTTGGTTCCAACGGGCGACGTCGGAGAGTACTGGCCCTTGGTCAGGCCGTAGATCTCGTTGTTGAACAGCATGATGTTCACGTTGACGTTGCGGCGCAGGATGTGGGCCAGGTGGTTGCCGCCGATGGAGAGCGCGTCTCCGTCACCGGTGACGAGCCACACGTCCATGTCCGGGTTGGAGGCCTTCACACCCGTAGCCACTGCCGGAGCGCGGCCGTGAATGGTGTGGAAGCCGTAGGTGTTCATGTAGAAGGGGAAGCGGCTGGAACAGCCGATTCCGCTGACGAACACGGTGTTGTCCGGATCAGCGCCCGAATCAGCCATGTACTTCTGCACGGCAGCCAAGATGGCGTAGTCGCCACAGCCGGGGCACCAGCGAACATCTTGGTCCGACTGGAAATCTTTTCTCGTGCGCTTCGTGATTGTGGTGTCGGTCATAGCTCAGCCCTCCAGGACGCTATCGATTTTCGCGTTGATTTCAGAGGTGAGGAACGGTTGCCCCGTCACTTTCGGATAAGAAACAAAGTTGTGTTGGGGCAGCTCGCTGCGCAGCACACGCCACATCTGGCTGGCGTTCATTTCGGGGATCATGATCGTCTTGAACTTGGCGAACTTTTCGTCCAAGTCCTGGGGCAGGGGCCAAACGTAACGCAGGTGCATGCGGCTGACCTTCTGACCCTTCTCGCGGGCGGTGATGACCGACTGCGTAAGGATGCCGACGGTCGAACCCCAGCCGAGCAGGAGCAGGTCGCCTTCGTCCTCACCGTCGATTTCCGTGGGCGGGTACGACTCCGCGACCTTGTTCACCTTGTCGATGCGCATGTTGGTCATGTGCCCGTGGTTCTCAGGGTCGTAGCAGATGTTGCCATCGTCGTCGCGCTCGAGACCGCCGATGCGGTGCGCCATGTTCTTCGTGCCCGGCTTGACCCAGGGACGCGCGCCCTTTTCGTTGCGGCCGTAGCTCTGGTGACCTTCGGGTTCCGTGGTGAACTTGGCCGGGAAGGGCTTGAACGAGGAAACGTCGGGCAAGCGCCAGGGCTCGGCACCGTTGGCGATGAAGTTGTCGGAGAGCAGGATGACCGGGGTCATGTACTGCACCGCGATGCGGCAGGCCTCAATGGCCATCTCGAAGCCGTCCGAAGGACGCGAGATAGCGATCACCGGCATGGGCGCGTCGCCGTTGCGACCCCAGATGCTTTGCAGCAGGTCGGATTGCTCCACCTTCGTGGGCATACCGGTTGAGGGGCCGGCGCGTTGCACGTCGACGATCACGAGCGGCAGCTCGGTGCAGATCGCCAGGCCCATGGCCTCGCCTTTGAGCGCCATGCCAGGACCCGAGGTGCTGGTCATGCCGAGGCAACCGGTGAAGGACGCGCCGATCGCCATGCAGATGGCGGCGATCTCGTCCTCGGCCTGAATCGTCATCACGTTGTGATGCTTGAGGCCTGCGAGGACTTCAAGAATGGTCGTGGCCGGAGTGATCGGATAGGAACCCAGCACGAGCTTGAGCTCGGCCAGCTGCGCACCAGCCACGAGGCCAAGCGCAGTCGCCTGGTTGCCCATGATGTTGCGGTACTCACCGGCGGGCAGTTCTTCGGTCTTGGGGACCTCGTACTGGCCTTGGAAGAGCTCCTGAATGTCGCCGGCGTTGTAGCCAGCCTTGAGGGCGCGCTGGTTAGCGTCCACCAGGTCCGGCTTGGAAGCGAACTTCGCAGCGAGCCACTCCATCGTGGTCTTGAGGGGCCGGCTGTAAAGCCAGTACATCAAACCCAAGGTGTAGAAGTTCTTGCAGCGAGTCTTCTCCTTTGTACTGAGCGGAGAATCGACAAGCGCCTCGAGCACGCGCGCGTTGATGTCCACCGGGATGACTCGGAAGCCATCAAGGCTTCCGTCTTCCAGGGGGTTCGTTTCGCAACGCGCCTTCTTGAGGTCGGTCTCTCTAAAGCTACCGGTGTTGACAAGCACGGTGCCGCCGGCCTTCAGATCCTTGATGTTGACCACCAAGGCTGCCGGGTTCATCGCGACCAACACATCCGGCGCATCGCCGGGGGTGTGAATGTCGCTCGAGCTGAACTGCAGCTGGAAACCGGACACGCCAGGGCGCGTGCCCACTGGTGCGCGGATCTCAGCCGGGAAGTCCGGCAGGGTGGCAAGGTCGTTGCCGGCCAAGGCGCTGGTCAGCGTGAATTGGTTGCCCGTGATTTGCATGCCGTCGCCGGAGTCTCCGGCGAAACGGATGACGACGCGATCGAGCTGTTGAAGGGGAAGCTCGGCGCCGGGTTGCTCAGTGGTGGTCATGTGGAAGGCAGGTTGTGCCTAGATGCGATTGGGGGGTCCCGGGAGGAGCCGCGGGGCAGGAGTGCGCCCGGCGAAAGCTTGGGAATCGGGACCCGATCTGCACGTTCCGCGGAGGCGCAAACCCCCAGGAGCCGGAACGTTCCCTACTAGTAGGGGCCGCTACTATAGGGATCAAGGCCCCGTGGGGCTGCCCGAGGGCGACTTCTTTCAGCCGACATGAAGCCGGTTGATCCCACCTGGGACGGTCCCGAGAGCGCGACCCGCCGGGTTCCTGCCCCCTGATGCTCGCGCAATCGCCCGGAGGGAGCCAGGATACGCGTCTGCTCCCATGGCCAGTCCCTCCTTCGCCAGCGCTCACTCCACAGAGCCGAGCCTCGAATCAGCCGCCGTCGAGGCCGCCGAAGAGCTTCTCCAGCGACTTGGAGGCAGCGCGCCGGACCTGTTGATGGCGTTTTGCGCGGGCCCCTGGAGTGCCAACGATCTAGCCCTGCCCGATCTGAGTCGGCGCCTGCAGGAGCTCACCGGAGCGCGCACCTTGCTGGGCTGCACGGCGGTGTCGGTGCTCGAGGGCACCGAGGAGCTAGAAGGCCGCCCCGCCTTGGCCCTCTTCGGCGCCGTACTGCCCGATACCAAGCTCACACCCTTCCGCCTGAACGTCCATCGGGAATACGGCGGCGAATTCGCCTTCGAGGGCATGCCCGAGCTCGCGCACCCCGCCCAGTGCGGCCTGCTGCTCTTCGGCGACCCCTTCAGCTTCCCCATGCCCGCCTTCCTGCCCGCCCTGGCCGAGAGCCACCCGGGCCTGGTGGTCTCCGGCGGAATGGCTAGCGGCGGCTCAGGCCCCGGCACGCACCTGCTCTTCCTCGATCAGGACGCCCTGCCCGAGGGCGCCATCGGCGTGACCATCGAGGGCGACGTGGAGCTGATCTCTGCCGTCAGCCAGGGCTGCCGCCCCGTGGGCGATGCCCACGTGGTCACCGCCAGCGACGGCCACCTGGTGCGCAAGCTGCGCGGGGAGCCGGCCGCCAACGTGATGCTGCGCACGCTCGAGGAGCTGCCCGCGCCCGAGCGCGAACTATTCCGCACCGGCGCGTACATGGGGCTCGCCTTGGATCCGACCCTGTCGGAGTTCCAGGCCTCCGACCTGCTGGCGCGCGGCGTCATGGGCTTCAACCCCCAGGACAAGTCCATCGCCGTGGCCGCCACCGAGGTGCGCACGGGCATGACCGTGCAGTTCATGGTGCGCGACGCCGAATCGGCCAGCGATGAGCTCGAACGCCTGCTTGCCGCCGGCTCAGGCGAATGGACCAACGGCCTCGACCCCATGGGCGGGCTGCTCTTCACCTGCAGCGGCCGCGGCCAGGACCTCTTCGGCTCGCCGCACCACGACACGCGCGGCATCCAAGCCGAACTCGGCCCGCGCCTGCCCCTAGCCGGACTTTTTGCCGGCGGTGAGATCGGAATGGTCTCCGGGCGCCCCTTCCTACATGGATACACGGCATCCTTAGCGCTACTGCGCTCGCGCGTACACCTGGCGGATAGCCCGTCCAAAGACTGACTCATGATCGACACCATCCTCGCCGGATCCGCTCTGGCCCTGGCCCTCATGGCCTTTATCCGCGCCCAAGGCAATCGCCAGCGCTTGGAACAGATCGCCGCCGACGGCAGGCGCGAAACCAACAACGGAACGGACGAGCTCGAACGCCGCTTCGAAGTGCAGACCGCGCTCATGGCGCGCATGGCCAGCGGTGAAGCGATCACCCCGGACATGGTGCTGAACGGCGAGCTCTTCCGCGATGTGGGCGGCGCCGAAGCCCAGCAGTTGGTCGCCAAACAGGGCGCCATGCTGATCGACGTGCGCACACCCGGTGAGACATCCGGTGGCATCATCCCCGGTGCCCTACTGATCCCCATGGACGAGGTCGAGTCGCGCATGCACGAGATCCCCAAGGAAGGCATCAAGATCATTTACTGCGCCGCCGGCATTCGTTCCGCTGGCGTCTGCGATGCCCTGGCCATGCGCGGCTACCAAGGGCTGCTCAACCTCGATAGCGGCATTCCCGCTTGGACCGGATTTCTGGAGAAGCCCTGATGTATCCCGACGCCAATACCCTCGCCCGTGACCTTGCCTTCGCCCAAGACGCCGCCCGACTCGCGGGTGTGCGCGCCCTGGGGCTCTCCAACGAAAAGCGGTGGGAGGGCAAGATGCTCGCCGACGTGGGCGACCAAGCCTGCGATGGTTTCCTGCAAGGCTTCATCCAAGGCCGCTACCCCGAGGACGGCATCCTCTCCGAGGAGACCACCGACAGCCCCGAGCGCCTCGAGAAAGACCGCTGCTGGATCGTCGACCCCCTGGACGGAACCAAGGAATACAGCCAGCTGCGCCCCGATTGGGCCGTGCATGTGGCGCTGACCTTCGGCGGTAACTGCGGCGTGGGCGCCGTGTCCCTACCGGCTCAAGGCCGCACGCTCTGGGGCATCGCGGCACCCGGTCACGAACAAGGCGGCATGCTCGGCGCGGGTGAAGCGCTGACCGGTGCCAGCGCTCCGCCCGAGAAGCTGCGCATCGCCTGCTCGCGCAGCCACACCCCGCCCTGGGTAGAGGCTTTCTCCAGCGAGATGGACGCTGAGCTGACCCCCGCCGGCAGCGTCGGCAACAAGGTCTGCATGCTCTTCACGGGCGAAGCCGATCTCTACGTGCACAAGGTCGGCCTCAAGGAGTGGGATACCTGCGCACCCGAAGTGATCGCGCGCGCCCTCGGTTGGCACGTCTGCAAGCTTAACGGCGACGAGCACCGCTACAACCAGCGCAACCCCTACAACGACGAGCTCGTTGTCTGCCGCCCCGCCCAACGCGAGCGCGTGCTAACCGCCCTCGCCAACGCCGGCGCCCTCGAGGCCTGAGCGAGTTCGAGGACATGGGGTCAGGTATGGCGTTTTGTGCCTGACCCAGATCGTCATGACTGGCCCTATGCGCCCGAACTCGCTTACTTCGGGCGCTTGGCGTTGAGCTTCTTTGTGAAGCGCAGCCAGGCCTGGTTGAGCTCAGGCAGGTCGATGCCCTCGAAGGCGGCCTTCACGGCCACCTCTCGAGCGGCTTCGACCGCCGGTTGACGAGCGAGCACGTTGCCGGGATCGCTGACGTACTTGAGCTCGCGCTTCCAAGCCTTCTGTAGGGTCTCGAAGTAGGTGGGCAGGATGGCCGCCCAGTCCTTGCGCTTCTGTGCTTCCTTCGACTTGAGGAAGTAGATCATGGACCAGCCCGTGGCGTACCCACGACGATCACTGTAGTAGACGCTCTTGGGCAGCCGGATCATCTTCTCGAAGTCCAGCAGGCCTTTGACCCGCACACCCCCGCTCCCATACAGCGTCTTGCCCTCGGCCAGCGCCTCCACCGTCCAAGCGCGCATGGTGTTGAGACCGATATTCTTGACCTTGCCGCCCTTGATCAGCGCACCGCCGAAGTAGTCGCCGTAGCCCTCGTTGAACCACGAGTGCGGACTGACTCCGCCGCAGGAGTAGAAGATGTACTGGTGGAAGGCCTCGTGATAGAGCACGACGAAGGTCATCGCGTCGCGCAAGCCGGCGGCAGCGCCCTGCTTCTCCGCGTCGTACAAGACCAACTCCTCCTCCACGTAGTTCCAATAGCCAGCGGTGAGCGGATGGCCGCCGTAGGCGATGTACTCGTTGCGATCCTTGCAGACGCGCACGGTGGAGACGGCCGTGACCTCGCCGGCCGGCGGAAACTGACGCACGAACTCTTTGCGCAAGCTCTCTAGGTCGCGCAGGATCTTGCGCACCAAGGGTTGATCCTTGGTGTTGTAGATCACGATGTAGTTCTCCGTGTCCTCCGCCTTCCAGGGCTTGACCATGTCCTCGCGGACCTTCATGCGATAGTCAATGCCGCGGTACTTGGAGCGCTCGTAGTCGCGCAGGAGCTGCTCACGCTGGCGATCGTCCCGTGAGGTGGTGCGCGGCGGTGCCAACTTCAACTTCTTGGCCGTGAGCTCCCACAGGGACTGCATCTCTTGCATATCCTCGGCAGCGCAACGCCCGACCAGCGCGATGGTGCGCTGATCATCCTGCCAGGTGTGAGCCCAACCGCTGACGACGGCATCACGCGCTCCCGCCGCCGGAGTTTGCAGCGACCAGCTCTCGGCTTTGTACTCACCGGAGGGATAGCCCTTCCCCGGCGCAACCGCTTCGACGCCACGGAACTCCTTGCGAACCCAGCTGGGTAGATCGTCCACGACCTTGCTCTTCTTGCTGCTCCGACTCGTTGTGCGACGCTCGCCCGGCGCACTGGGTTCCAGCCTCGAACGCGGGATGAACACCAAGTAGAGCTCGGGCACCATGCGGCGCTTCTTCTCCGACTTACGCTTTGGGTCGGGCGCGCGCTCCTTCCACTTGAGCTGGATGAACTTCTCATCCGGCGTGGTCGGGATGGCATCGAAACGGCGTGGACGATCGATGCGTTCGATACCGATTTCGGGGTGCTTTTCCTGCTTGTGCTGAGCGCTCGCCGGACTGGCAAACGACATAACAGCAAGCAAAAAGAGGAGCAACGAGCGAGGCGGCATACCTCTGTTCTAAGCCACATGCGCCATGCGCGCAACGTGCGCAATCAGCGCGCTAGCTGCTCGAGTTCGCTCATGGTGTCCCGCAGGGCCTGACCCAGGCGCGCATCCACGCGCGGGGCGAGCACCTCCACCAAGCGCCGGGACATGGCCAGGGTGGTTTCCTTGCCGCGGCTGAAGGGCTTCCAGGCCTCTTCGGCTGAACTTGCGGCCCGTACGGCGGCGACGAGCGAGGAGAGATTGTGCAGCTTGTCAGCGGCCTTGACCGTCGCGCAGCGCACGTCCATGGAGGCGGCCTTCTCGATGCCGTACTCCTTGCGAATCTCCCAGCTCTCGCCTTCGGGATCCGTCAGGGGCGCGATCAAATCGTGCACCTCACTACCGAACTCGTCAGCTACGCGCGCGAGGGTCCAACCGTCGCAGTCTTCGACCACATCGTGCAACAAGGCTGCCTGGATCAGCAGCTCGTCAACGCCGAGCCTCGCGAGCATCAGCGCCACGTGAACCGGATGGCTCACGTAGGGTAGATCCGTATGCCCCTTGCGGTGCTGACCCGTGTGGGCCGCAAGGCTGGCGCGTAGGGCCTGCTCGACTCCCGCGGAATACATCGGATTCAGCCGGCGCGCTAGATCGTCACGCCGAGGGGCTTCAACGCAGCGATGCCAAAGAGCATCGAGGCCACGATAAAGGCCATCAACACGCCGGCTTCGCCCTCCATGGGCAACCAGCCGAGTTGGCTCGGCGGGTAGACGAAGGAGACTTCCTCGAAGGGCGATGCGTCCACGAAGGCCGCTTCCACCGGGTAGAGCACCGACCAGAAGCCCGCGATGCGTTGACCCTGGCGATTGCGCGCTTCCTGACCTTCGACGCCCGCGTCGTAGCGCTTGATCTCCGTTACGCCGCCGGCGGTGAGCTTGATCTCGAACTGGCCGCCTTTGGTGGCGGCGAACTCCTGCACGGCCAGACCTTGGCCGGGGATGCGCACCAGGGGCGAGGTGGGCACGAGGCCCTCGGGGTACTCGATCACGAGCTCGCCGGCCGCCGCTAAGCTGCCTTCCTTGAAGTGGATCGTGAGGGTCGTGCCCTCGCCCGCCAGCAGCTCACTGGGCTGCTCCACCACGGGTGCCGCGTCGTAGCCGTAGCGCGTGACCATCTGAGCCAGCACGAACACGAAGGGGATCGAGAGCGGGATGAAGGGCCCGAAGTTCAGGCACACGTACTGCAGGTTGCGCCCGAGCACCTTGCCGATGGCCTTGGTCACCAAGGTCAGATCGTCCTGGTAGATCCGGATCTCGATCATGTGCCCCTTGATCTTGTCCTTGGTGGCTTTGATCCCGGCCTGAGAGCTGATGTGCTTAAAGACCAACAGACCCAGGACGCCGAAGATCCCACTCACCAATAGGATCGCGATCTCCATACCCATAGCTTCCAGGGGCGTGAGGACCACGTCGAACAGGCTGGTAACGAAGCGATTGATCGCGTTCATGGGGCGAGGACCGCTGGCTGGGTCCGCGAGGGGCGCTGGGGATTCTGGGAGGATCGTTTCGAGCGCCCTAGCCCTGCAAATCCGCAAGACTGGGCGCGCTGTGTCCGGGCTGAGAGCTCATTGGCCCAGCGCCCGGAGACCTAGCTGATGTAGCCGAGGCCCTTGAGCTTCTCGGTGATGTCGTCGTCGGAGTCGGTGTCGTCGAAGAGCGCGACTTCGCGCTCGAGCACGTGCTGCACGAACTCCTCGGGGGAGGCGTAGCCCGCCACTTCGGAGATGCGCTTGATGCGCTCGAGGAGGTCCTTGTCGACTTTGATTTTGCTGCCGCCAAACATGATTGGTCCTTGGTACTGGTGTTGGTGAGAGAGGAGTGAGAGTGAGCTGGTGGAGCCCGTTCTATTTCTGGAGCACGGGCTTGCCGTCCATTTCCTTCGGGACCGTGACGCCGTAGCGGGTCAGGATCTCGACGGTGAGGTCCTCGAGGCCAGGAGCCTCCAGGTTGACCTTGCCGTTGGTGAGCAAGGTGCCCGACACAACGCTGGGGTGCATCAGGTGCGATCCGTTGAAGGTTCCGCCGAGGTTGTCCTCGAGGAATTCCGCCGGAATGTGCCCCTGAGTGGACTCATCGGAGTTGCCGTACCCCGAATTGTACCCCACCACCAAGTCAGGGGCTTCGTCCATGCGTTCGCCCGAATAGACGTCCGCGGGCAGCTGCGCTTCGAGCACCACACGCGTGCCTTCACGGCCCGGCGCGTCGTCCAGAATGGCTTCCAGCTTGGCTTTGATTTCGGCCACAAGCGCGTCGGTTTCTGCTCCGGCGGCGACGATGCCCTGCTTCTCGCGGCCCTTCTGGTTCACATAGAGACCGTTGAAGCCGATGCCGTAGGCGCGACTCTTGGACCAATCCACCGCGCTGGCGATCATCACCGGCAGGTGCTCCGGATTGGACTTGGGCAGCTCACGCTTATAGTCCTCCTTGAGCACGAGGTAGCCCTCGTCGAGCAGCCAGGTGTTCAGGTTGAACTTGCGGCTGAATGAGGCGAAGCCGTGGTCACTCATGACCATGATCAACGTGTCGTCACCAACCTCTTCGCGCACCTTGCCCAGCACGGGATCCATGCGCAGGTAGAGGTCCATCAGCACGTCCTTCCAGGTGCTACCCTCGCGACCGGACCACTTGCTCGAGTCCTTCGCTGCGAAGTCCGCGTCGTGATGCGGGTGGCTCTCATCCGCGTGACGCCAGAGCATGTGCGCTGCTAGGTCGACGCTGGAGTAGTAGAAGAACAGGAAGCCGCCCGCCTCCTTGGCCATGTAGCGATCCAAGGCCATGTCGAGCATGCGCCCGCGCTCGCGGTAGACCAGGTCCGCCTGCTGGGCGAACTCCTCGTCCGTAAGCATGTGCTTCTTCAGGGCGTTGACGTCCTCCGCCATGCCCTGGGTGTAGAAGCGGCCGATCTCGTCGGCGATCTCAGCAGCAGCGGAGTCGGGATACGAAACCGGGCTGATGGGCGCGTAGGGATCGATGTTCACCGGCGATGCGTAGAGCTCCAACTCGGGCTCGATGCTGCGCAGGTAGAAGCGCACTTGGCCGGCCATATCCATGGCGCCCATGGGCAGCATGCCGAAGGTGACCGGCACGAATTTGCTCCACTCACCGGGCTCCAGAACCATGATCTCCGTCCCCACCTCAACCGCTACGGCGCCCGCTTCGCGGTCCACGTAGATGTCGAGGTTCATGGTCTCGCGCGGCTTGCCTTCGATGAAGGAGTTGTTCGGGCCCAAGAGGCGCGTACGCACGACGCCATTGCGCTCGGTGATCTGGATGAACTTCTCGTTGCCGAAGGCGTCCACCGGGGGCGACGTGCTGTAGAAGGACGGCTCGCCGTAGGCCGAGTCCACAGCTGGCGTGAGCATGCCCGGGAGAGACCAACCGCGGGCCTCCTCCACGGGGAAGTTGATCGGCATGCGCCAGACGTCGGCGGGCACGCCCGCGTCGCCAAGAAGCGTCCAGAAGGCGCGACCCGAGCGGTTCGAATCCCCGCCGTCGACCGCGGGGAACTGCCACTTGCCGGGCAGGGCCGTCAAGCTCTCCTCGGCGTGCGTGTAGGCGCCCGGCGCAATGCCGTAGGTGTCCTTCACGCGATGGATGAAGTCGAAGATGCCGTGACCGCCGGGCCCACGGCCGGTGATGAAGTTCGACCATGCCACCGGGCTCTGGGGCGGAATCGATGTGCGCAGGGGCATCACGCCACCGCCGTCCGCGGCCAGCTTGATGAAGTTCTGCATGCGCTCGGGATAGCGCTGCATGGCCTCGAGCAGGATGTCGGGGTCCAGACCGTCGATGCCGAGGACGACCACCCGTTGGTGGCTCTCCTGAGCAAGCACGGGCAGGCTAGTTGCGCTGCTGGGCTCCAGAATCGTAGGACTGGCCGGGGACTTGGCGGACGCCATCATCCAGGCGCCCCCCACCACGGCGGCGGCGCCAGCGGCGCGCAGGCTCGTCTTGCGGATGCTCATGCCTGCTTCTCCGATTTGCGCGAGCCACCGGCCTGCTTAAGCTTGTCCGTAGAACGCGGGGTCTTGCCCGTGACTTCGCCGAAGAGTCGGTTGCCCATCATGTACTTGGGAATGTCCACGCCGAAGAGGTCCAAGGCCGTCGGGGCCAGGTCCACCAGGGCGGGCGTGTCCGTGTTGATCTCGCGGTTGCACCAGAAGACACCGGGCACGAGGCGCGGGTCGACGCAGTGGTCGCCGGACCAGGACTTGGTGTTGTCGCTGAAGGTGTTCTCGGTAACGGAGCCCGTCGCGCAGTCCCAGGAGTGGCGGTAGCCACGCTTGTAGCCGATCAGAAGTTCCGGAGCCAAGTCGGCGTAGGGGCCATCGTGGACTTCGTTGGTCAGGAAGACCTCGTTCATGATCGTCTTGCCATCCGCCGGGTCGACCAGGGCTTCCAGCTTGTCTTTGATCTCGCGGCAAAGCTTGTCGGTCTCCTCGCCCTTGGGGACGATCCCGTCGCGCTCGCGACCTTCACGGTTGATGAAGATGCCAGTCAGGCCCAGTGTGAAGGCCTTGGTGCGCTTCCAGTCGATGTTCTCAAACCAGTCGCCCGAGGTGCGCTCGTCGTTCTTCAAGAAGAGATAGCCCTCATCCCGCAACCAAGCGTTCAGGTTCACGCCGCGACGGAAGTTGCAGAAGCCGTGGTCGGAGATGACCATGAAGACAGTTTCCTCGTCGTCGCCGACCTTCTCTTGGACCTCAGCCAAGAAGCTGTCCATCTTGGCGTAGGTGTCCGGGATGACGTCCTTGTACTCCTCGGTGTCCTTGCCCTCGTTAGCGGGGTGCGTCGGATCGAGGTAGCGGTAGAACATGTGACTGATGCGGTCCGTCGTGTCGAACACGCAGGTCACGAGACCGCGGCTGGTCTTGTCGATGGCATCCCAGAGTTGCTTCTTGCGCTCTTCAAAGATCAGCATCGACTGATCCAGGAAGGCCTCTTCGTCGATCACCCGCTCATTGAGTGCCCAGGTGTCCTCCGCCAGCCCGAGGGTGGCGTAGGGGCCGAGCATCTTGGCCAGGTAGATCGAGTAGACGAAGGGATGACTGATCGGCATCGCCGGGCTCGACGGATCGATGTTGACCGGCGTGATGTAGATCCCCACGCCGCCCTCATCCCACTGCTGGATGCGCAGGCGCGCGATGCCCTGGCAGCCCTTGAAGGGCACGGTCATCCAAGGCGTGTACTCGCGGATGCTGACCTCGACGCTGTCGTCGCCGACGGTAATCGTCGCCAGGCCTGTCTCCATATCCATGGCCACCGAGAAGGGGCAGTTCATGGCGTGACCATCCGCGCCGGAGGGCCCCTTGATGTTGCTGGAGACCGTGTCGTTCTTGACGTTGACGCGGAACTGCTGGCCGCCGATGTGCTCGCCCGAACGCGCCTTCGTGGAGTAGAACGAGAAGGAGCCTTGGGTGCCCTGCAGGTCGGGCACGCACATGCCGGAGAGCAGCGTGCCGTTCTTGAATTTCTGGGGCGGGAAGGTGATCGGTACGCGCAGGATCGAGGACCACACGTGGTTGGCCCCGAGCAACTTCCAGAAGGGTTGGCTGCGCTGCAGGATCTTGTAGACCGCGCGCGAACCGAAGGGAACCTTTGCCAGGCCCAGGTTCAGGTTGCGCGGCACCGTGCGGATGTCCGAGGAGGACAGCACGGGCATGTAAGAACAAGGGTCACGCGTTAGGAAGTCGTAAATGTTGTGCCGAGATGCATCAACACCGGTCGCGAAGGACGACCAAGCCACGGGGGAGATCGACGGCATGGCGGTCGACAGCCCGTGGAAGCAGCCGTCCTCGGACAGCTTCTTGAAGTTGGGCATGCGCCCTTCAGCCATGTACTTGCTGGCGAGACCCGGGTCGAAACCATCCAGGCCCACGATGATCATGCGCTTGACCTTGGCCTTGCTCTTGCCACGCATGGTGACGAGCTTGGCGACGGCCTTTAGGGGCCAGATCAGGATGATCCCGAAGGCCAGCAGAAAGGTGCCGGCCAGAACCAAGAGCGAGCCCGCTGCCGCGAACCCGGCGCCGGGGCCGATGTAGGCGAGCGCAGGGCTGGCACTGGCCACGAGGACGACGGACAGGCCGAACGCGAGTCTGAAGGGTCGCATGGTGGATACAGGGGTCGGGCCAGTGTTCGAGAGAGTCAGGTTGGAGCGGCTCCCGCAGCCACTCCCCTGAGGGGAGGCGAGGAGTATACGAGGACCTTGCACGAAGGTTGGCCTCGGTGGCCTCTTCCTAGACTTGGGGCGCGGGTCAGTGGTGCTGTTTGGGCGGTGGGGCAACATGGGAGCCAGCAGACCGGTATCGGCAGTTAGGAGGTCTCCATTGAAGTACTGATTCCGGCATTCCCTGATCCCGCTCCCCACCCCATTGGCCCATCCCATTGGCCCATCCCTTTGGGGCCTCCCTTTGGGGCCTCCTCGGATCGCGCGTAGGTACAGCCCTCAACGCAACAACCCCCGGGCGCGATGAACTCGCGCCCGGGGGTTGTTGTGGCTAATTCGCTCGGACAAGCCGAGCTCAGAGCTTAGATCAGGCCTTCGGCTTCGAGGTAGCCGAGGATCTGCTTGCCGGACTCTTCGATGCTCTGGTCGCCGGTCTTGACGACGATTTCGGCGGTTGTGGGAGCTTCGTACGGGTCGGAGACGCCGGTGAAGTTCTTGATCTCGCCGGAGCGGGCTTTCTTGTAGAGGCCCTTGGTGTCGCGCTCTTCAACGACGGCCAGGGGCGCGTCCACGAAGACCTCAACGAACTTAGCCTCGGTGCACATGGCACGGCACTCGTCGCGCACGCCCTGGTAGGGCGAGATGGCGGCGGTGATGGCGCCAACTCCGTTGCGGGCCAACATGTTGGCCACGAAACCGATGCGACGGATGTTGGTGTCACGGTCTTCTTTGGAGAAGCCCAGACCCTTGGAAAGGTTCGTGCGGACCACGTCGCCGTCAAGAACCTCGATGCCCTTACCGCGCTCGCGCAGGATGGGGGTCAGGTACTCGGCGAGGGTCGACTTACCGGCGCCAGAAAGGCCGGTGAACCACAGAATGAAGCCTTTTTTGCTCATGGGATCAGATATTTGGGGGTGTTTGGGTGTTTGGGGGGTGGGGTGGGGTGGGGTGTGTGTTTTGGATAATCCTAGTGGTGTGCGGCAGGAGTTCGTGGGATTTGTTCGAGCTCCATTCGTTCTCTCGCAAGGCGCGGCAACGCTGGCGTAACCGTAGCTACTTCGAGTTGCCCTAACGCAGCGAGAGGACGAATGGGGCCGAGCAAATCACACGTACTCTTGCCGCACGCCACTCAACGGACCTTGCCTTCCAGGTACGGAACCTCGAAGCACTTCTCGTGCATGATCGGACCGTGGCCGAAGTAGCCCTCTTCACCGAAGAGCTCGCCGTGGTCGGCGGTCACGATGATGTGAGTGTTCTTCGGAACCATGTCGTAGAGCTGCTCGAAGACGCCGTCGAGGTAGCGCACGGTGTCGATCTGACGCTCGCGCAACTCGTCCAGCTTGTCCTGGTCGAAGAACTTGAACTCTTCCTTGAAGCGCTCCTCCTCTTCGCTGCCGGACTTGTCTTCGATCTGGTCGTTCATCTTCTTGAAGACACCGTTGACCCCGCTGATGCGCGGCCACATGGAGGAGTCCTCTTCAGGCTTGGCGTAGGGATAGTGAGTCTCCCCCACGTTCAGCAGGTAGAAGTGCGGACGATCGCCGTCGAACTTCAAGGTCGGCAGCATGGCCGCCATGTCGTTGTGGCTGTCCATGAGCTGGAACGAGTCGAAGCCGCGGTTGATACCGGTCTTCGGGTTCAGCACAGGCAACGAAACGCGCGCATTGGTGGTGTAGCCCAACGTGTTCTGCAAGAACTCCGGCATCCACAGGCCGGGAACCATCTTGGCGAACTCGATGCCCTTAGCACCCAGGCGGTCGTTGTAGTTGTAGAAGTCTTCCTTGTAGTACTCGGACGCATAGACGTTCTTAGGCGTCGTGTGCGGTAAGAGACCAATCAGAAGGTTGTAGTGACTCGGGGCCGTCCAACCTGCGTAGGTGTAACGCTTCTCGACCTTACCCAGCTTCATGATCGTCTTGGGATCGGCAGCCATGAACGCGTCATAGCGGCACGAATCCAAAGTGATAATGATCAAGTGGTTATCGCCCTGGGGATCAGGACGAGGGCCACTCATGCCGGGTCGCATCATCGGACGCGGCATAGGCCGGTTCGAAGCTGCGGGCTTCTTCTTCTTGAAAGCGTCGAATAGTCCCATGGCAGGTTCCTTTGAGGTGGACTACGCCTTGGAGGCGTAGAAGTCGACGAGGATTTGGGC
>JBLIOL010000054.1:0-21221 GCA_047639615.1 Planctomycetota bacterium
TGCGCCACGCGCGCCCCAATGCCATCATCTGCCTCGTAACGATCGTCGATCCAGGTGTGGAGGCCGAAGGCCTGCGCAAGCGCCTGACAGTCGTCCAGCTGCGCCTCTAGCTCCTCCGGGGGTAGCTCACGACCAGCCTTGTACTCGGGATAGATCTCGTTGCGGAAGCTGGTGGTCAAACTACCGTCGAAGTAGACGCCCACCTGCTCTGGCGCTTCACGCGTGAGGTACTGAGCCAAGAAACTCGCGAAGCCATAGCTAGCCTGCGCTGGCTTCCCGTCCACATCGCGCATGGAACTGGGCAGCGAGAAGTACGCCCGAAAAATGTACGGACTGGCGTCGATCAGGTGTGCGGTGGTGCCCATTCCGAGCAGCCTACCCCAATACCGACGATTGGGCGCCTAGGCCGCTTCGGGGCCCTGCTCGACGTCGAGGCCGAGGGTCTGGCGCAGGTCTGCGGCTGCGTTCAGACTTGAGTCCACGAGGTCCTCGTAGCGCACGTGCACAATAGGCGTCGGCAAGACATCCTTGTAGAGCTCCATCAGCTCGACCTCGAAGGCCTGGTGCGTGAGGTAGTCATCCGCGTGCCGGGCGTAGGGAGCCTCGATGCCGTCGAAGCAAGTCAGCTCGCAATCGTGAGCGGCGGTAACTGGCTCGCGCGTGACGTGCACGATCTTGGCGCCCGGGAAGAGGCGCAGAGCCAGCGGCAAATACAGCACCGACTCCGGGCAACGATCGGTCCAGGCCTGCGTGTCCTTCGGCAAACCGGCGCAATTGCGATAACGCCCAGCCAAGACCGAGGCCGTGTGCGCATCGAGGCTCACCACCGAGCGCGGATAGGGCGCCCCGACGCAGCGGGGCAGGTTCCCGCAAAGTTGTTCGAGGGCGCGTGTGGGCCCGGTGCGATAGACGCTCTGATCCGGCGTCAATGCGCGCTCCACGAGGCTCGAGCCCGCGTGGGGCGAACCGACGATGAAGATCGGTCGTGCTTTTGCGTCGCCGCCGCCGCCGCCCAGGGAACCGGGCTCGATCTGCTCCCGGATTCGCTGCAGCAGCTCCTGCTCAAACTCCGGGTGGTAGTTGAAGACCTCCTCGGCGTGAGCAGCGTGAGCCACCTCGACGGAGCGCGCCGGATTGTCGGAGTGTTCGATCACATTGGCCAAGGCCAAGGTCAGCATGCGCTTGTCAGCAGCAGGCAGATCTGCGTCCTTCAGCTTCTCGGCGAGCAGCGACTCATCCAAGTCGCCGCCGTCGTGTGCCAAGAGATAGAGAGCACGCGGCAGCTCGGGCTGCCGACTTAGCAAGTCCTGCAGATGCCTCCTAGCTGCGTCCGCATCACCAAGGCCCTTGAGAGCCCAGATCGCCACGAGTTGAGCTTCGGTGCACTCCGGATCGGAATGCAAGGCAGCCTCCGCGTACGCCAGGGCCGTGCGCAGGTTGCCGAGACGGCGTTCGACGCGAGCAAGACCTTCCTGTGCCCCGGAACTCTCCGGACACAGGAGCTCGGCCCTTAGGAAGAGCCGCTTGCCACCAGAGATATCGCCTGCTGCAAGCCTCTGCTTGCCCGCCTCGATCAGGTCGGCGGAAAGCTGCTCAGAGCGTGACCCGCTCGAGGTTGTGGTGGGTGCTGTGTACTGCGGCATGGTCTCGCCTGGGCAATAGGAGGGGGGCGATCCCGACACGAGAGCTATCGACACGCAAACCTTCCGTCTGAAGCAAGAGTGAGAGCAGTGGTGGTATTTGGTCTATCCAACTAACCTAGTGCCGCCTACGACCCTTTCCCTTCGAACGTGTATGCCCAGCCATCGCCTTCTTCGGAGCATCGCTCGCTCCCTTCCGCTCCTCGCCATCATCGCGAGCCCCCCCTTAGCCGCGGCCCAGGATCCGGCGGAGAACCCTGCGCGCACGGACTTTCTAGCCCAGTGCGCCGCCTGCCACGGCAAAGACGGTGACGGATTAGGAACCACCGAGCTGGACCGCCCCGCGCGCAGCTTCAAGGACGGCGGCTTCTCCTACGGCAACACGCCGAGCGCCATCTACCGCTCCATGAGCTTTGGCATTCCCGGGACCCCCATGCCGGCGTTCGATGCTGCGCTCTCAGAGGAACAGCGGCACGCCTTGGCCAAGTACGTGATCAGCCTCGGACCGCCTCAAGTCGAAACAGCCGTCGCCGATCGCATCCTCGAGGTGACGGACGCACCGATCATCGCCCGCGGTAAGCTCCCGCCGATCGCCGAGGGTACCGAGGAGACTCCGCGCGCTCTTCTAATCGGCCTGAACACCGGCGTGAGCTTCCAATACCGCATCGACGATGTGCGCCTACTCGGCATGCGCCAGGGCAGCTTCGTGGAGCGGGTGGACTGGACCGGCCGCGGCGGCCAACCCCTGAAGCCCCTTGGCAAGGTGACCTTCCTTATGGAAGGCGGCAAACCTGCAGCCACTTTCATCGATGATCTCGGTGCGCCTCTGCGCGCTCGCCTCCGGCGCACATCGACCCTGCACAAGGAAGCACGCCTGATCTACGACCTGCAGAATGCCAGCGGCCAGACCGTGGCCGAGGTCACCGAGATCCTGGGCGTGGTCTCCACTTCCATCGGGAGCGGCTTCACGCGCTACTTCCAGATCCACTCCATGGGTGCGGCGCTCGAGCTAACGGCACGCGTGGTGCCCTATGCGTCCAGCGGCCAGTTCCAAGCCAGCTACACGGTGCCGGACAGCGTCGTCGATTCCAGCAAGCGTCCCTTGCACAGCGGCGGAGCTACCTGCTCGGTCATCCCGATCGGTGACGGCACCTTCAGCTGGAGCGTCTGCAGTTCCAGACCCGGTGCCAAACGCAATGACCCTGGTGTGAAGATCAGCCTCGCCGCCGGCGAGCGCACCGCCTTTGAGATCGCTTCCGGTTCCTGCGAAGAGAGCGGCAGCGCCGTGATTCGCACCCTTCTCGAGGAGGTGCGCTAATGCGTTCCAACATGCTCCTGTGGGTCCTAGCCCTGACCCTGCCGGCCGTCGCCCAAGACAAAGAATCCGACTACTACACCCTGGAGAACTTCACTCCCCCCGCCGAGGCCCTGCTCGAAGTGGGCGGCATGGGCTTCCTCTCCAACGGCCAACTAGCCGTGAGCACACGCCACGGCCAGGTCTGGCTCATAGAAGGCGCCATGGGTGACGACGTCACCAAGGCGCGCTACACGCGCTTCGCCAACGGCCTGCAAGAAGGCATGGGCTTGGTGGTCAAGAACGACGAGATCCACGTGGTGCAACGCACCGAGCTCTCCAAGCTGCTCGACGAAGACGGTGACGGCATCAGCGATGGCGTCGAGACCATCTGCGCCGACTGGGGCGTGTCCGGCAACTACCACGAGTTTGCCTTCGGCGGCCCCGTTGACTCGGAGGGCAACTTCTACGTGACCCTCAACGTGTCCTTCTTCTCCTCGGCCTGGTGGCACGGCCGCGCCACTGTTCCGTACCGGGGCTGGTGCTTGCGCATCTCCCCTGAGGGCGAGATGACTCCCATCGCCTACGGCCTGCGTAGTCCCTGCGGCGTGGGTACCAACGCGGCCGGCGACTATTTCATCACCGACAACCAGGGCGACTGGGTTGCTTCGAGCCCGATCTATCACCTGACCGAGGGCTCCTTCTATAGCCACCCGGCTTCCTTGGCTTGGACGGACGAATACCGAGCCAGCAAGACGCGCCCTAGCTCCGAGATTCCGCCCGCCGCCGCCGGCCGCCGCAAGCCGCCGGCCATCTGGATCCCCTATAAGTGGTCACGCTCCACGGGCAACCTCGGTTCCGCCCCCATGGGCGACTCCTTCGGCCCCTTCGGCGGCGACCTCTTCGTGGCTGAGATCACCAACGGCATGGTGCTGCGCGCCATGCTAGAGAAGGTGCGCGGCGAGTACCAAGGTGCAGTCGTGCCCTTCCGCACCGAACTAGGCGCCGCCTGCCGCATGGAGTTCGCCCCGGACGGCAGCTTGATGCTCGGCTACACCAACCGTGGCTGGGGCGGTCGCGGTCCTGCCCACGGTCTGTCGCGCTTGCGCTGGACCGGCAAGATGCCCATGGAGTTCGCCAAGGTGCACCTCTTGCAGGACGGCTTCGAGGTCGACTTCACCCTGCCCCTCGCGGACGACGTGGAGGTCAGCCCCGACTCGATTCACATCGAGCAGTACGACTACAACTACTGGTGGGAGTATGGCTGCCCGCCGCAACACGTGACGCCGCTCCAAGTGCTGCGCACAGATGTCTCGCCCGACCGTAAACGCGTGACTGTGCGTACCGCTGGACTCACGGCCGCGCACTGCGTATCCGTGACCTTCGACGGCATCCGCGCCTCCACCGGCCAGACTCTGCTGCACCCGGAATTCGACTACACCATCAACCAGTTGCCGGAAGGCCCGCTGACCACCGAGCTGGTGGCTAAGGTCGTCCCCCCGCCGCCCAGTAAGGAGAACGCCCTGCAGGGTTGGCTGCGCCTGTGCTACGGGGATGCCACTCAGCTCTGGCAAGCGGATGGTTGGGAGCTGTGCAACGCCGAGCTCGACGCCGACGACGCCACGCGCTTCAACATTACGGAAGGCGATGGCGCCCTGGTGAACGTTGGCGCAGAGCCCATGATCTCGAAGCCGGTCTTCGGCGATCAGCAGATTGAGCTCGAGTTCTACCTGCCCGAGGGCGGCCGCGGCGCTGTGCTCCTGGCCGGCCGCTACGAGCTGCCGATCCAAGCGCCCGAAGGCCAAGGCAATAAGGCCGCTTGGTTAGGCGCGGGCGTCTGGCAGAAGCTCGAGGCCAACTTCCGCGCTCCGCGCTTCGACGCCAGCGGTCGCAAGACCGACGACGCCTTGCTGCTGAGCGTGAAGCTCAACGGCCAGCGGGTCGGCATGAACCTCTCCTTCCCGGGACCCAGCCCGAGTGCCATCCTCGAAGGGGACGGAGTCGAAGGCCCGCTGGTACTACTCGGCGATCGCGGCCTGATCGGCATGCGCGGCGTGCAGGTCAAACCCCTCGGCGCGCCCCTGGGCAGCGCCGGTTGGGAGCCTGCCTTCCCGCCCGAATCCTTCCTCGACTGGCCCAGCACGGGCGACGCCGAGTGGGAGCTGAACGACGAGGACATGCTCATCGGCACGGGCAAGATGGGCCACATCTTCAGCCCGCGCGGCGACTACCGAAACTTCGAAGTGCGCGGCCAGTTCCGCATCAACGACGGCGGCAACTCGGGCTTCTACTTCCGCACCCAACCCACGGACGGTTGGCCGAATGGGTACGAGGCTCAGATCACGAGCACGCACCCGGACCCGCAGAAGACCGGCAGCCTCTATAGCTTGTCCACCATCAATACAGAGCTCGTGCCCCCGGGCGCTTGGTTCGACTACCACGTGACCTGCCGCGATACGGATGCCGGCACAGCCATCACCATCCGTGTGAACGGCGTCATCGTGAATGACTTTGTCGACGCGGAACGCCGCCACGGACCTGGTCACATCGCCATTCAGCAACACCACGAGGGCTCGCGCATCGAAGGGCGCGACATCTTGATTAGGGAGCTAGAATAGAGCCATGAAGCGCCTCCTCCTCGCCGTCATTCTTGGCGCCCTGTGCCTCTCGGCCATGCCGAACCGAAGCCCTGCCCCCGGGCCCCTCACCCGGCAGGGACGCGGCGCACTAGTGATCGTAGGAGGCGGCGGCACGCCCGATGATGTGCTGGTGGAGGCGCTAGCGCTAACCGGCAAGGATTCGCCGCGAGTCTTGATCCTGCCCCAAGCATCGAGCCTCGAAGAGCGCGGCATGAGCTCGGTCAAGATGTGGCGCGAGCAAGGGGTCGAGCACGTGCAGATCCTCGAGCCCCTGGACCGCCCGGATGCGCGCGAGTTGCTGGACGCCTGCGACCTGCTCTGGATTCCCGGCGGAGCCCAGCGCGAACTCATGAAGGTGCTCGCCGGCAACAATCTGGTGCAGTACATCGGCAGCCTGCACGGCAAGGGCAAGGTCATCGCGGGTACCAGCGCCGGCGCCGCCGTCATGGGCGAGGTGATGATCTCGGGCAAGGCCGACCCGAGCAACCTCATCGCCGGCGCCATGGCGCGCTACCGCGGCCTCGGCCTGTGGCCTTCCGCCATCGTGGACCAGCACTTCATGAAGCGCGATCGCTACGGTAGACTGCTTACGGCGGTCCTTTCCAGGCCCCGCTCCCTGGGCGTCGGCATTGACGAACGCACCGCAGTGGTAGTGCAGGGCGACGATCTACGCGTGATCGGTGATGGCCAGGTGATCATCTATGACGCGCGCAAGGCCAAGGTCAAACGGGCCAAGGCCGGCGAGCTGCAGGCCGCTCGCGACGTGCGCATGCACGTGCTGGAAAGCGGCGAGAGCTGGACCTGGTTCCAGTAGGGTCAGCGGCGAGGCGCGCACCTTTCCAGATTGCCCAAGGGGGGCTACCCTGCGGTCATGCAAGCCGCCTCCCTCCTGCTCCTCGCCTCCCTCGTATCGGCCGTCTTCGCTCCCGTAGCTGAAGCCCAGGCGAGCCAGCAGCGCATTCCGGTGCTGCTACTCACCGGTGCCAACAATCACGATTGGCAATGGACCGCTCCTTCCCTGAAGGAGATCCTCGAGGAGTCCGGCCGCTTTAAGGTCTCCATGACGCGCGAGCCCATGGACGCGCTCGAGGACTCCGAGACGCTCGGCCGCTTCGCCGCGGTGGTCGTGGACTACAACGGTCCGCGCTGGGGCCCCCAAGCGGAAGCCAACTTCATGGCCGCCGTACGTGACGGCCTAGGCGTGACAATCATCCACGCCTCCAACAACTCGTGCGAGGGTTGGCAGGAGTACGAATCTCTGGTCGCTCTCAACTGGCGCGCGGGGACCGGTCACGGCAGCTTCCACCCCTTCGACGTTCTGGTGGAAGAGCGCGACCACCCCATCACGCGCACCCTGCCCAGCTTGCTAGCGCACCCCGACGAGCTCTACCACAAGCTCGCGCACTTGCACGACGCACCCTTCACGCGCCTGGCCGGCGCGTACTCCGATCCGAAGTCCGGCGGCACGGGTGAGGTAGAGCCCATGATCCTCGTCAGCCAGGTCGGTAAGGGTCGCATCTTTCACACACCCCTCGGTCATGTGTGGCCCGGCGTGGAGGCCAGCAAGGTCTCGCACCAGGACCCGCAGTTCCGCAGCTTGATCGTGCGCGGCACCGAGTGGGCTGCCACCGGTGAAGTGTCCGACGGTTACGCTGACGCGAACACCTTGACCCCTGAGCAGGTTGAGGCTGGCTGGCGCTTGCTCTTCAATGGCAAGAACCTCTCCGGTTGGCGCACCTACGCCGCTGGTGAGAAGCGCGAGGGCTGGCACGTGATCTCTGGCTGCTTGGTGCGCACGGGGCCTGCCGGGGACCTGGTCACGGGCGAGGCCTACTCGGACTTCGAGCTAGCCTTCGAGTTCCAACTCTCCGCCGGCGCTAACAGCGGCATGAAGTACCGCGTGGACGCCTCCGGAGGGTCCGCCCTAGGGCCGGAGTACCAGGTGCTCGACAACACGCGGCACGCCCAGCTACCTGCCAAGCAGAAGACCGCCTCGCTCTATGACGTGCTGCCCGCTCCGGACGCTGCGCCGCGCGCGCCGGGACTCTGGAATCAAGCACGCGTAGTCGCGCAGGCCGGGCACCTCGAGCACTGGCTCAACGGCAAGTTGGTGCTCTCCACCGACCTCGACTCTGAAGCATGGGCGACGGCTCTGGCCGCTTCCAAGTTCAAGGGCCGCGCCGCGAGCTTCGCGCGCAGCCGCGGACCGATCCTGCTCCAAGACCACGGCGACGAGGTCTGGTACCGCAATCTGCGCATCCGCGACCTCAGCGCGCCCAGCCTGCGCGAGGTGCCGCTGCTCGATGAAGCCGGCGGCCTCTCCGGCTGGACGGAAAGCGGCAACGCCAAGTGGACCCGTGAGGGCAACACCGTCACCGGCGCCGTAGACGGCGGCGGTCAGTCCTTCCTGCGCACGGACCAGACCTTCGGCGACTTCGTCTTCGAGGTGGACGTCAAACTCGAGGTCCAAGGCAACTCCGGCATCCAGTTTCGCAGCCAGCTGAGAGACTCCGGCCGGGTCTACGGCTACCAGGCTGAGATCGACCCCTCAAAGCGCTCCTGGTCCGGGGGTATCTACTACGAAACAGGGCCCTGGCTCGACGACCTCTCCGATGACGAGGCCGCCCGCGCCGCCTTCCAGCTAGACGGCTGGAACCACTACAAGATCCGCGCCCGCGACTCGCACCTAGAGGTCTGGGTCAACGGTGTGCAGACAGCCAATCTGGCCAATACCCTGCACGCAAGCGGCTTCCTGGCCTTCCAAGTACACAACGGCAAGCAAGGCATCATCCACTGGCGCGGCCCGCGCCTATGGCTCTTGGAGTAGGCCGCCGGGCCCTCCTCGGCAACTCCCCCAGATCTGCCAACAAGAGAGCGACTCTCTCCGGGGTATTGCTAACCTGCCTCCAGTATGAACACGCACCGACCGCTGGCAGGATCCCCGCGATCCACCCTGGGCAAGCTCACTAAGTAGGTACAGGGTGGAAAAACGAGCACTCGTCACCGGCGCCAGCCGTGGAATCGGCGCCGCCATCGCCAAACGCCTGGCCGCGGATGGATTCAGCGTCATCGTCAACTATCGCAGCGACGATGAAGGCGCCGCCGCCGTGGTGGCCGCAATCGAAGCAGCTGGAGGCGAAGCAACCGCCGCGCGCTTCGACGTGTCCGACGCGGAGTCCACCCAAGCGGCCATGGCCGGCCTGTTGGAAGACCCGCGCCCCATCGGCGTGCTGGTCAACAACGCGGGCATCACCCGCGACGCCGCCTTCCCCATGATGAATGAGGAGGACTGGAGCGCGGTGATCAGCACCACCCTGCACGGCTTCTTCCATGTGACCCACCCTTTGGTGATGCCCATGGTTCAGAAAAAGTGGGGTCGCATCATCAACATGTCCTCCATCTCCGCCATGCGCGGCAACCGCGGCCAGGTCAACTACGCCGCCGCCAAGGCCGGGATCCTCGGCGCCACGCGCGCCCTGGCCTCGGAGCTTGCCAAGCGCAAGATCACGGTCAACGCCATCGCGCCCGGCTTGATCGACACCGAAATGATCGCCGAGGTACCCGACTTCGTCCTGAAACAGATCCCCATGCGACGCGTGGGCAAGCCCGAGGAGGTCGCCTCCTTGGTTTCCTTTCTCGCCTCGGACGAAGCCAACTACATCACTGGGCAAGTGATCGGAATCGACGGCGGCTTCGGTTGAGCGCACCCTTTGACGTGATCATCGTCGGCGCCGGACCCGCAGGCTCGAGCGCCGCGACCATGCTGGCCCAGGACGGACACCGCGTGCTCGTGCTCGAGAAGGAAGAATTCCCGCGCTTCCACATCGGCGAGTCCCTACTACCCGCGTGCGTGCCGATCCTGGAACGCATGGGAGTCGACACGCCCGAGCACATCTACATCCGCAAGGACGGCGCCCACTTTGCTTGCGAGGCCAGCGGACGCTACCAGAAGTTCTCCTTCGCGGAGGCACTGCCCGGCTGCCCCAAGAGCGCTTGGCATGTGGAGCGCGCAGCCTTCGACATGCAGCTGCGCGACCGCGCTCGCGAGCTGGGCGCCGAAGTGCGTCACGGCGAGGCTGTGACTAAGGTCGGTATCGAAACGGACGGCGTCTGGGTCGAGACCGCAGCAGGGCGTGAAACTGGACGCTTCCTACTGGATGCATCCGGCCAGAACCGATTGCTTGCGCGCCGCATGGATGCCGCCGAGCACATCACCGACTTCGGCAACTCCGCCGTCTTCACCCACTTCGACGGCATCGGCCAGGAAGCCTATGACTCCCTAGCGCCAGGCTTCGAGATCAAGATCATCATCCGCCCCGAGGGCTGGGGCTGGGTCATTCCGCTGCCCGGCAGGCGTCTGAGCGTGGGCATCGCCGGACCAGGTAAATTGACGCAGAAGATGCTCGATGAGGGCCTGCTTGCGGACCCGATCATGACGCGCCTAGCTGCCGGCGCCACCCGCGGAGAAACCCAGATCACCGGCAACTACAGCTATCGCAATACCGCCGCCCGCGGAGCGCGCTACAGCTCCCTCGGCGATGCCAGCTCCTTCCTGGACCCGGTCTTCTCCTCCGGCGTGACCCTCGCCCTGCGCGATGCCGCCGGAATCAGCGACGCTCTCTCGCCCGCACTCAAGGCCGGTACGGAAGCCGCACCCGACTTGCTGGACGAGCACCAAGTCGGTATGAAGCGCGCGCTCAAGACCTTCCACGCGCTGATCTTCCGCTTCTACCACACCAACTTCGCGGACTCCTTCTTCCTACAGGAAGTCCCCGCCTACGACATGCGCGCCGGCATCATGACCGTGCTCGCCGGCCACGTTTGGCGCGAAGACAATCCCTTCCAGGAACTGCTGCTCAACTCCAAACTGCAGAAGCGTCGCCGAACACAACAGGCGGAGAACTAGAACGCTATGTCGGGTCCGACAATGAAGCCCCTGCGGGTCACCGGCTACAGCATGCTCAGCGCCCTCGGTGCCACGCGCGCCGAGCACCTGGACGCTCTCTCCAACGGACGCACGGGCCTCGGTCCCGCGCCCATGCCCCTGCCCTTCGACACGGCCGTTGGCCAAGTGCGCGCCGAGCTCCCCGAGCTGCCCGCCGAGCTCGCATCACGCTCCACGCGCATTGCGCAGATGGCCATGCACCTGGTAAACGGCCTCGAAGAGCCCCTACGAAAGGCGCGCGAACGCTATCGCCCGGAACGCATCGGCATCCTGCTCGGCACCAGCACCGCCGGCGCCGAGATGACCGAGCGCGCCTACAAGAGCTTCGTGGAAGACGGCAGCTTCCCTGCCGGCTACGACTTCCAAAAGCAGCACACATTCGGCGCACTCCTGCACGTGGTCGCCGCGCTAACAGGCGCCACCGGCCCGGCCTGGATGGCCTCCACCGCCTGCACCTCCAGCGGCAAGACCTTCGCCTCCGCCTCGCGTCTGATCGAAGCCGGAATCATCGACTGCGCCATCGTCGGCGGCCTCGATACGCTCTGCCGCCTGACCCTGATGGGCTTCCAATCCCTGCAGGCCTTGGACACACGCATCTGCCGCCCCTTCCATCCCGAGCGCGGCGGCATCAACATTGGCGAGGGTGGTGCGCTAGCCCTTGTGGAGCGTGATGGCGACGCGCGCGTGCTGGTCAGCGGCGTGGGCGAGAGCTCCGACGCCTTTCACATCAGCGCACCGCACCCCGAAGGCCGCGGCGCCCGCGACGCCATGCAGCGCAGTATGGAGATCGCCGGCTGCCAGCCCGAGGACATCGATCACATCAATGCGCACGGCACGGGCACAAGCCTCAACGACATCGCTGAATCGCGCGCGATTCTGAGCTTACTGCCGCCCGAAGTCCCGGTCATCTCTACCAAGGGCTTCACGGGCCACACCCTCGGCGCCGCCGCAGCCATTGAGTTCTGCTTCTCGGCCATCGCCATCGAAGAGGGCTGGATCCCGCCCTCCTTGGGCGCCACCCCGGTCGATCCAGAGATCACCCTCAACGTGCCGGGCAGCGTCACTCGCGGCAACTTCCAACGCGTCATCAGCAACTCCTTCGCCTTCGGTGGCAACAATGTCAGCCTGTTGGTGCAAGCACCATGAGCACCACCGTCTCCATCGCCGGCCTGGGTCTCTGGGCCCCGGGCTTTCCAAGCGCCGCCGCCTGGGCAGCCGGTGAACGCGATAGCGCCGAGCCACTGCCCACGGGCAAGGCCCTCGACCGTCGCAACAAACGCCGCGCCGGCTCCTTCGGTCGCGCCATCGCCGACAGCTCCGCAGAAGCTCTCCTCGCCGCCGGCGCAGACAGGAGCCTAGCCCCCATCGTGGTCGGCTCCGCCATCGGTGAAGCCTCGATCTTGATCGGCCTCTTGGAACAGATGTGGCGTACGAAAACCGACATGTCGCCGGCCAACTTCACCATCAGCGTGCACAACGCGGCCTCCGGACTGCTCTCCATCAGTAGCGAGAACCGCGGTTACTGCACCTCGCTCGCCGCAGACGAGAACACCCCGGCGGTGGCTCTCCTCGAGGGCATCGGCCTGGTCCTGCAGCGCCAGGAACCCGTGCTCGTCACCTGCTGCGACGAGTCGGCCCCCACCTGCCTGGTTGAAGGCGCCGCCACCTGGAGCATGCTCGCCGGCGCGGTCGTGCTCGCTCCCGTCAGCAGCGCCATGCCTAACCTCGCGCATCTGGACTTGCTCATGGGCGGCGCTGCCGACCTACCGCCCGCAACCGAAGACACTGCCCTGATCAGCAACCCGCAGATCGGCATGCTCGACCTGATCGGCGCAGTGCAGCGCAAGCAGCCCGGCAAGGTCGCCCTCGACCGCGGCACCGGCCATGGCTATCTGGCCCAATTGAGCTTCTGAGCATGGGCGCCGAGCGTACCTTTCCCGCCATGACCGAGCTCGTGCCCCACGGCCTGCCCATGCTGGCCCTGGACGAGCTGCTCGACTGGAAGCCTGGGCACGCCCGCGCGCGCCTGGTTGTCAGCGCCGACAGCCTCTTCTCGCGCGATGGCAAGATCGAGACCACCGTCGCCCTCGAGTACATGGCCCAGACCGTAGCCGCCTGCCTCGGCATGGAATCGCGCACGGGCGGCACCGGCGTGCGCGTGGGCATGGTTATCGCTTGTCGCCAGATGACCATCGAGCGCCCCTACCTGGTGGTCGGCGAAGAGCTAGTGCTCGAAGCCAACATGGTGCACGGATCCGACTACTCGAGCAGCTTCAAGACCGAGACGCGCGGCGCAGACGGCGAGCTGGTAGCCAAGGCCACCATGATGCTCGTACACGGCGAGAAGCCGCCCGAGTAGTGTCAGCGCGATCCCACCAGCAGCCAGCTGGATCCGATCGCCTGCACGCTCTCCAGCTTCAGTCCAGCCCTACGGAAGAGCGCGCGGAACTCCGGCTTGCGCCGCGCGCGCCCCTTGGTGAGCACGCTCATCTCAAAGTCCATCACACGTGCCAAGTCTAGCCGGTGATCAGGCGTCAGGATCGACTCGATCACGAGCACATGCCCTCCCGGCTGCATGGCTTCGGCGCAGGCCTTGAGTAGGTTCGCCGCGCGCTCGTCATCCCAGTTGTGCAGCACATGCTTGATGCAATACAGGTCGTGACCCTGGGGCAAGGCATTGAAGAAGTCGCCGCCGTGCAAGGCGATGCGCTGCATGAGCTCCGCAGGCAAGCTCGCACCCGCGCGCTCGACCACATCAGGTCGATCCACCAACACGCCGGCCAACTCAGGATGCTGTCCGAGCACCTCGCGCAGCAGCATGCCGCGCCCGCCGCCCACATCCACCAGGCATTGCTTGCCCGTGAAATCAAAGGCCCCGCACAGGGCGCGCGCCTCCAGCTGGGTGAAGGCGTCGATGGCTAGGTCATACTCCTGGGCTGACTCCGGCGCGTGGCTGAGATAGCTGTAGAGGTCCTCACCAAAGGTCAATTCAAAGGGCGATCGACCATCCTTAGAACGCAAGCTCTGGCGCAGGTTGGACCAGGGTGACCACTGCTCCGGCGATCCCATGAATGCCGCCAATCGACCCAAGGCACCCGTCTGCAGCTGTTTACCCAGTTGGCCCAGCCCATACTTTCCGTTCTGGCCACAGACCAAGAAGCCCATGCCAACCGTGAAATCCAAGAGCCGCTTCAGGCCATCAGATTCGCCGCCCAAGCGTTCAGCGAGCTGCTCTGCCCCACACTCGGCCTCCGCCAACATGTCCGGGATGCCGAGCGCCGCCAAGGTAGATAAGGCCTGAGCGCGATACTTGCCACTCAGAATGTCGAGTAGGTAGTCCGCGTCGGCCATGCCCTCCGGCTGGCCATGCCCGCGCGCCGCTGCCGGGTCGGTGGCGCGCGCGCGTGACGGCTTGGAGTCGCCGCTCACGACGAGACGCCAGCAGCAAGAAGATCCAGAGCACGGCCTGCATCCGCGTGCCGCACGATGCGCCCGAGGCTGCGTTCCACGTCCCGCGCGATGGGCGTCAGGAGCTTCTTGCGCGCGTTGCCGATTTCACGCTCCGCCGCCAAGCGTTCACTCGTGTGCTTGATCTCCCACATGCCGAAGCGCGCACGCTCGAGCACCTGTTCCGCCAGGTCGGGGCCCAGTAGCTGCACTACGCGCAGCACCAGCTCGGCCGCGATTTCCTCGGCTTCTGCTAGGCGCATGCGCATGTACTCCAACAGCTCCGGCGGAGTCATATCGTCCGCCAGTTGGATGTGTGCATCGATCAGCACGGAGGGGAAGTGCGGCGCGCCCAAGAACTTAGCCACCGGCTCCTCCGGTGCTAGATCCGCCCAAGCACTGAGCAGACCCTGAATCCGATTCCCGAGGCTAAAGAAGCGCATGCCCACTTCGCCGAAGGGCGCGAAACCGGCGCTATCTAGCTTGCACAGGTTCTGCTTGAAGAACTGACAGGTGTAGGACCAGTAGGCGAAGTTGTCCCAGTACACCTTCATGGACATGGCCGACGGATGCGCGTACACAGGCGCCGCGTGACGGAACAATTCCGTGGTGGCCTGCACCATGGAGCGATAGTGATTGTTCAGCTGCGATGCTTTGGCCTGCAGGTCGCCGCCGGCGGCCTCCACGTGCAGCATCTCCGTGCTGAAGCAATTGGCCAGGGCGATGAAGTCGGTACCCGGCGAGTAGAGCGGATCCACGAAGGCACCCGCCTCGCCCACCATGGCCCAACGCTGCTCGGACCACGCGCGACCGACGGAGTTGCTGTAGTTGCGCAGGCACAGGAAGTCCATGACCTCATGCTCTTGCAGCAGCTTCAACAGATGCGGTTCATGCTCTGCCAGGAAGGCTGTGACTGATTCATGGGTAGCCGTGCACTGGTGACCATGCTCTTCGTCATGCACCACGAGCCCGATGCTGGTGTTGCCGGTGGAGAGCGGGATCACCCAGGCCCAATAGCCGCGCCCCATGAAGTGATTGGTGGAGCGCCAGCGCTCATCGCCGCCGGGACGCTCGTGCCATTTGCTCTCAGAGGCCGGCACCAAGTCGCAGATATCCACGCGCCCCTTCACACGGAACCAGCCGGCATTGGCCTTGTGTGGTAGCTTGCGGGTGGATTTGAACTTGCGTCGCAGAACAGCGGCGCGCCCCGTGGCATCGAAGACCCAGCGGGCATGCAGGCGCTCGCTCGCACCATCAAACAGGTAGTCGATCCCGTGATCCGCATCCTCCTGCAGGTCCACATCCGTGACGCGCGCACCTTCGATCAGGGTCGCGCCCGCCTCTTCGACGAACCTACGCAGATCCGTTTCCAAGAGCCCGCGATCCAGCTGATAGGAGTGAATGATCGGCTCCGCACTCGGGCCGATTTCCGTGCGTTCCACCAATGGCAGCTGCCCTCCGCCAGGGAAGAAGCGCAGGCCGAGCTTGTACAGGTGCTCGCGCTCCAAGTACTCGCCCAGACCAAGCCGCTCGAGGTACTGCGAACCCAACTCCACCGAGGACTCACCGACCTTATGGCAAGCGTCGGGCAAGGGCCGCGAAGTCGACTCAAGCACGCTCACGGATAACTGCGGTAGCTCCATTCGGATCTGCAGCGCGAGCAGCAGACCGGCTAATCCACCACCGCAAATAGCCACATCCACAGTGGCCGTAGGGTCCGGAATGTTGTTCTCCTGGGGCATGCTGGCTACGCTATCTGCTGGACTTGCTTGCCTGTGGACCAAAGTAGGTTTCCTCGCCTTTGCGAGCCAAACCACGGCCCCATGCCCAAAACGCAGCAAGTAGGAATAGTCGCTCGAATCCAAAGTGCCCTACGCACCTTGGCGGCCGTCTCGACGGTCTTGGCCTACCTACTGCTAGCGCCTTTCGGTCTCGCGATCTTCTATGCCCTGGGCTGGCTCTGGCGCAAGCACCCGATGCGTCGTGCACGACGCATCCAGGCCTTGACGGTTGGGTTCTACCGCTTCATGCACGCTTGGCTGCGGCTCTTCCGCATCGCGAATTTCGATCACCGGCAACAGATTGAGGGCATGCCCGAGGGCCCCTGCGTGGTGATCGCCAACCACCCGACCTTGATGGACGTCACGGCCCTCTCGGCGCTCCTCGGCGGGGGCTGCACGATCGTCAAGCCAGAGATGTTCCGGCGGCCCCTGATGAACCCCTTGATCGTGGGCGCTGGCCACATCATGGGGCCCGGCCGCGACATGGTCACCATCGGCAAGGTGCTCGAGGATGCCCTACAGCGTCTAAGCGCCGGATTTAGACTGATCGTCTTCCCGGAAGGCACCCGCTCCCGGAAGGACGGCCTGCTGCCATTCGGGCGTACGGCCTTTGAAATTGCCTGTCGAGCCGATGTCCCCCTGGTTTCTTTTTCCATCCGCTGCGATCCCGTCTACCTCTCCAAAGAGGTCCTGGTGTATCGTCCGCCCCACCCCACAGCCCAACTCCGGTTGGAACTGCTAGCGGTTGACGACCCGGCAGACGTGAATCACAACAGCCGAGCCCTGCGCCAACGAGTGAGAGATCGCTACGAGGACTGGTGGAAAGTCAATCATGGGGGCGCCTCTCCCTCCCCAATATCAGACCGCAGTTAGCACTAGTGATGGAAGCCAAGGAAGCCGAACTCGAAGACCGCCTGAAGGTACTCATCGTTGAGACCCTAGGCCTGGAAGACGTTGAGCCCGCCAGCATCAAGAACGACGAGCCGCTCTTCGGTGAAGGCCTCGGCCTCGACTCGATCGATGCCTTGGAAATGGCGATCGCGATCAACTCAGAGTTCGGTGTTCGCACCGAAGAGAACGACGAGAACAACCGCACCTACTACACCTCGATCAACACCCTCGCGGCCTTCATCCGCGAGAAGCAAGCCGCCGCAGGGTCCACTGCGTCCGGCGACGCTTCCTGAGCGAAGCGAACCTGGGGATTGGTTGCCCAATGCAGCAGCGATCCAAACTGCCCTTGCTCGCGCGCGCACTAGGCACTTTAGCCCTAGTGGCCTACCCCCTCTTGGTGTGGCGCGGTCTAGCCACCGGTAGCCCGCGGCAGATCGCGCTTGTGCTGCTAGCGCTGCTGGTACCCACCACCTATCTGCGCCGGCGCTCCGAGCAGCAGGCCGAGACCGGCAGCTTGATGATCATCCCGCTGGTCACCATCGTCTGCCTAGGACTCGCCTCCGCGCTCAACAGGCAAGGCTTCATCCTGCTGGTTCCGGTAGCTATCAACCTAGTCTTCCTAGGCAGCTTCGGCGCCACCTTGCGCGCCGGCGCGCGCCCCATGATCGAGCGCTTCGCACGCCTGCAGGAACCGGACCTGCCCGTGGACAAGCAAGCCTGGTGCCGACTCTGGACCAAGATCTGGTGCGTGTTCTTCGTGCTCAACGGAGCTGCCGCTGGGCTGCTCGCCTGGCTCGCGCCGCTCGAATGGTGGGCTTTCTATACGGGACTGCTCGCGTACATCTTGAGCGGCGTGCTACTCGGCGGTGAGTGGCTCCTGCGCCGTCGTCGCTTTCAAGCCGGTAGCGCCTGATGCACGCCCACTGGATCGAGCAACTCGCCACAAGGGGTGAGCAGGCCGTTGCCTACCGCGGCGAGCAGGCGATCTCCGCCAATGAGCTCCTGCATCAAGCGGGCGCCATCGCCGCGCAGCTGCCGGATGCCAGCCCCGGCTCCGAAGTAGCCTTCTCCTTCGAGCGCGACCACGCAGCCTGCGTCGCTGCCTTGCTGGCCACCTGGGCCAAGGGCCACACGGCCGCTGTCCCTGAGGACGGCACGCGCGAAACGATCATGCCGCTGCTGACGCATCCGAGGAACGTCGCCTTCCTGCACGACACGGGCGTGGGTCTCGGCGTCCATGTGCCAACGCTACTGGCCGATTGCGAGCACCAGCAAGCGCCCGAATGGCAAGCACGTCCTACGCTCCAGGTCGCGCTGCTCGCCCATGCGCAACCGATCATTGGCGCTGCACGCGTTCAGGCGTGGACACAGACCACGTTGCTCGCCGAACTCGAGCGGCTCATGCAAGACCAACCCGAGCATGTGGCCAGTTGCCTGACGCCCACGGCCATGGCTAGTCTGCTGCTTGGGACCCTCGCGAGCTTGAACTCGAACGGCACCTTCGAAGCACTCATGGTCGAGCCCGGCTCGCCCAACATCCCGCGCGAGCATCGGCTCATCGCAGCCCCGGCTCAGCGACGAGCTCTCAAGGGCGGGCGTTTCGTAGAGCAACCGCGCTTGCCTCTCGAGCAAAAACCGCAAGCCTTAACAGTGCAACTCGAGAGCGCGTTACTCGCACTGGACGAGGTCCAAGACGCTGGTGCTGCCCTACTACCCGGTGGCGATCCATGCGCCCTCGTTCTGGTAGCGGCACCCGCTCACATGGAACCGCAACTGCACGAGGCCATCGCCAGCTGCCTGCCCAAGCAAACCAGCTACAAGCTGCGTCTCTCACCCGCGCTACCGCGCGTTACCAACGGGCACTTGCCCGACTGGCGCATCTACTTGGCCTTCCACTATGGAGCCAACGGCGCCCCACTCGACTGCGAACTCACCTGGACCGAAACTGCGGACAGCGAACCCACAAGGCGCCGCTTTCGCACCCAGCTACCCGAGAACTACGCCTTCTTCGAAGGCCACTACCGCAGCTACCCCGTGCTCGCCGGTGCCGCGCAGATCCACGAGCTCGCCCAAGCCTGTATCAAGCTCGTGAATCCAGATCTCGGCGGCGTACGTCGCCTGAGCGCGATCAAGTTCACCGGCCGCATCCAACCCCAGGACGAGCTCGACGTCGTCGTGATCCCCGGCGCAATGCCCGGCGGCTACCGCTTCGAAATCATGCGCGCCGACAAGGGCTGCAGCAGCGGTCGCATCGAGTACTTCACGGATACGGAGAGCGAAACCCCGTGAGCGCGCCGCACAACCCCTGCGCCCTGGTGCCCACCTACGACAACCCGCTCACCGTGCGCGCGGTGATCGAGCGCATCCATGCCGCGGGTCTAGACGTGATCCTGATCGACGACGGCAGCCATAAGCCCGGCCTTGAAGCCTGCCGCTCCCTGGAACAAGACGGCCTGGTCACCCTGCGCCGCCTCGAAGTGAATAGCGGCAAGGGCGCTGCCCTGCTGCACGGATTCCAACTAGCACACGAACTGGGCTACACCCACGCCTTCCAGATCGACGCCGATGCGCAACATGACTTGCAGCGCATCCCCGCCTTCCTGGAGGCCAGCCGCACAGAGCCCGCCGCCGCCATCCTCGGCTACCCCATCTACGACGAGAAGGTGCCCTTCGCCCGCCGCTGGGGCCGCCTCTTCACCGCCATGTGGGTCAATCTCGAGGTAGCGAGCACCAAGAAGATCGCCGACGCGCTGATCGGCTTCCGCATTTACCCTGTGGCTGCCGCCCTTGCATGCAAGCCCAGCTGCCAGCGCATGGGTATCGACATCGAGCTCGCCGTAGGCATGGTGCGCGCCGGCACGCCCACCCAAAACATGCCTGTGGGCGTGACCTACCCGAGCCCCGAGGAAGGCGGCATCTCGCACTTCCACATGCTGAAGGACAACCTACGCTTCAGCGCCCTGCACGCGCGCCTGTGCACGGCCGGTTGCTTCCGATGGCTCGGCCGCCTCGTCGGAGTCAAAGCCCGATGACCGACGACACCTGGCTCAGCCAAGGAGAGCGTGGCTCGCTCTTCCTGATCAAGCTGACCTACCGCCTCGCCACCCTCATGGGGCGCCCCTTCATGCGCATCATCGTCTCGATGATCGCGCTCTGGTATCGCCTCTTCGACCGCAAGGCAGTGGCCGCTTCACGCGCCTGGCTCACGCGCGTACACGCACGGCCTGCTGGCTTCTGGGAGATCTACCGCCACCTGCGTGTCTTCGCCCAGGTGACCCTCGACCGCGTCTTCCTGCTCACCGGCAAGACGCACAAGTTCGCCTTCACCAACACCGGCCTCGAGAACCTCACCAAGCAGGTCGCCAGCGGCCAGGGTGCCATGCTGCTAGGTGCCCACGTGGGCAGCTACGAGGCCATGCGCGCCGGCGGGGTCATGGATGACGTCCCCATTCGCATCCTGGGCTTCTTCGAGAACGCGCGCCAGATCAACGCGCTTATGAGCGACCTCAACCCCGAGCAATCGGCGGAGGTTATCCACTTGGGCAAGGATCCCATCGGCGCCACGATCAAGGCCAAGGCCAGCATCGATTCCGGCCACCTGGTCGCCATCCTGGCCGACCGCGTGGGCCTCAACGACAAGGTCGTCACGGTCGACTTCATGGGCGAGCCCGCCGAGTTCCCCACGGGCGTCTTCATCATGGCCTCGGTCATGAAGTGCCCGGTGTTCTTAGTCTTCGGTCTCTACAGCGAGCCTAACCGCTACGACCTATACTGCGAGTCCTTCGCCGAGCGCATCGTGCTGCCCCGCAAGGACCGCCAAGAGCACCTGCAAGAGCTCGTCCAGCGCTACGCTTCACGCGTGGAGTTCCTCGCCCGCAAGGCCCCCCACAACTGGTTCAACTTCTTCGACTTCTGGAAGAAGGGTTAGCCCAACCAATGCCCAAGCGCCCCGAGCACGCCATCGAGCTGCACTCAACCGTCGCCTTCTACCAGTGCGACCCCCTCGACGTAGCCTGGCATGGCCGCTACTTCGAGTGGCTGGAAGAGGCGCGTACGGAGCTCTTCGCCAGCCGCGAATTGGAAGTGGCTCAGATCAAGGAGCTCGGCTTCCGCATGTACGTGGTCGAAGCCAACTGCCGCTACATGGCGCCCCTGCGCTACCGCGAGCCCCTGCGCATGGTGGCGTGGTTCAGCCAGGTAGAACCAAAGATCCGCGTGGCCTACGACATCTATCACGGCGAGACCGGTCAATGGTGCGCCCGCGCCTTCACGGTTCTCGCCACCACGGACTATGCTGGGAAGCTCCTCCCCACCACACCCGATGCAATACTGGAAAGGCTTCCTAGCCGCTAGCTGCTTGGCCCTGGCTTCCGTGCAACTTGCCCCTGCCATGCAGGATGGCGAAGTCGCCCAGGAACCCGCGCCGCTGCCCGCCCTCGAACAAGAGCGCGCCGCCGACATCGACGAGCTCTTCCTGCGCTTCTCGCGCATGCAGGGTCTGCAGGCAAACTTCGTGGAGAAGAAGTACCTGGCTCTCTTGGCCTTGCCCCTGAAGAGCACAGGCCGGCTCTACTTCCTACCGCC
>JBLIOL010000055.1:0-21210 GCA_047639615.1 Planctomycetota bacterium
CTCCGCCTGGGCGGCGCCGTCTACGCCGAGCGCTACTTCTTCGATGACACAGTCGACACCAGCGTGCCCTCCGACCCGCCCGCCGATCCCCACTGGGCGCGCACCTGGTCCTTGAGCAACCTAGCCAGCCGCGGCGGCCTCGACCCGCTCGAGAGCATCCTGCCCATGGACCTCGATCCCGACAACCGCGACGGCGGACAGAAGCTCCTCATCCAAGCCGGCCTCCTAGTCTCCTTCATCCTCGACGGCGCCTGCGCCCCAGTCGAAGCCGCCCACGCCGCATTCAAGCGCGCCCTAGCCAGCGGCCGCCTCCGCCCAAGCCACGTGCAAGCCCTCGTCGGTGCCCTGCAAGACCACGAACCGGACCTGCGCGCCTACGCTGAGGGAAAGTGAGCAGGAATTGGCGCTAGCCCGCGCCGATTGTGGGGCGCTGCTCGCTATGGTCGGTGCAGCGTCGCATCGATGAGGTTCGCACTCGCTGTACTGGCTCTCGGTCTCGCTTGGCTCCTGGCATCCATCTGGTTGGCCCGCGAAGACGCTGGCGCTGTGCTGGCTGGGAAGGTTGCCCTGGTGCAAGACTCTGGCCCAGATCGCGCTGAGCAACCACTGGCCGAGCCTGTGGTTGCCACGCCACGGCAGGAGCTTGCAGGCCCGGACGGAATGATCTAGTCGTTCAGATTGAGCAAGCATCCGGCATGCGTGTCTCCATGCTCGTCGATGGCACATCCAAACGAGTGCTCTTCATTGGAGGAATGACCGTCAAGGCCCTTGGCAGTTCCAACGAACACGCACCGAAAGGCGCAGGTTGGGACGGCCCAGCAGGTAGCTACTGGTATCACACGCCAGGCTCCGGTACCTACGTGCTGTCAATCCCGCCAATCCCAGGCTACGACCCAACCCCCGATCGCACAGTCCACGTCCGCCGAGGCGAAATGCTCAAGGTCGAGATCAAGCTAGCCCCCAAGGGCTCGTAATTGGCGGACGGGCCTGGGCGGTTCCGAAGTGAAGGACTATCGGCGCTAGATGCCGACGGCGCCCGGCCGCTGGACTACGCCTTGCTACCCATCCGTCATTGCAGGCCTATCAGGAGGATAGTGACGAAAGGAGTAACTCCAGCAGTATTCAGCCAACGCCGCGCCTACTTGCCGATGCAGAAGCTGGCGAAGATGCGGTCGAGCAGATCCTCGGGCGTCGTACTGCCTTGGATATCGTCGAGGCGCTCGGTGGCTTGACGTAGGGTTTCGGCCACTAGGTCCAAGGGCAGGCCGCTGTGGATTTCGTCGGTGGCTCTAGTCAGGTCGTCTTGGGCGGAACGCAAGGCGGCGCGGTGGCGAGCGGAGAGCTCGGCGGCGGTGGCTACGACGGGCGCGGTTTCGGCGGAGTCTGCGACTTGGGCCAGGCCGAGGAGCTCGGCAGCGGCTTGGGCTAGTGCTTCGAGACCGGTACCGGTCTCGGCCGAGGTCGGCAGCCAGAGCTTGGACCAGGCCAGCCATTCTGCCGGCGGCTCGGGGGCAGCGCCGGGGCGGTCGGTTTGGTTCCAGAGCAGGAGGCGCGCGCAGTCGGGAGATTGCGCCGGCGGTGTGGCGGGCGTGCGCGCGTCAACGACCCAGAGCAGCAAGTCCGCGCTGGTGGCGGCGCGTTCAGCCAGAGCCTGCGCGCCTTCAGCGAGCACGTCGCCAGCGCTGGCTAGCTCGCGGCCGGCGCTGTCTTCGAGGCGCACGCTAGCACCGCCGGGTAAGGACCATGGCCCCGCCAACACGTCGCGGGTGGAGCCCGCTTGATCGTCAACGAAGGCGCGCTGCTCGCCGCTGACCAGGCGATTGAAGAGACTCGACTTGCCGGCGTTGGGCAGGCCGGCGAGGACTACTCTGGGCAGGACGGCTGCTGGGGCGCGGGCTTCCTCCCAGCCGAGGGCTTCCTCGAGACCGGTGGCGGTGCTGGCGGCGAGTTCGAGCAACAACTTCTCCGGCACGTGGCCCGTGTCCGACTCGTCAAAGTCGAGGCTGGCTTCCGCTAGAGAGCGCAGCTGTTCGAGGTTGTCGCGCAACACCGACAGTCGGTCCATGAGCCCGCCCAGTAGGAGCGCGGTAGCGGCGCGGCGCTCGGCTTGATTCGAGGCGTGGATCAAGGCCAGGACACCCTCGGCACGAGTGAGATCCATGCGGCCGTTCTCGAACGCACGCCGGGTGAACTCGCCCCGGCGCGCATGACGCGCGCCCTGCGCAAGTAAGTGATCGAGAGCCACGCGTGCCAAGTGCGGGTTGCCGGGCAGGTGCAGCTCGGCCACGTCCTCGCGCGTGTAGGAAGCCGGGCCGGGCATCCAGAGCAGCATCAGGGGCTGCTCCCCCACCCCGTCATGGAAGCTGCCTGAGATCAGGGCGCGTTTCGCCGGCGGCAGAGTTGCGTTACCCGCGGCCGTACAGGTACGCGCCACCACGGCCCCGGCATCCGGGCCCGATATACGCAACACCGCCCTCGCTCCCGCACCAGGTGCGGAAGCGAGGGCGACGATCGTGTCTCCTGAGGGAGTCACGGTAGGAAGCTAGCGCTTGCCGCCCTTGCCCTTGGCGGGCGGGCGCTTGCCCTTCATCTTTTCCTTCTCAGCCTGCAGCTTCTGGGCTTCCTTCATCATCTCGCCCCAGCGCTTACCCATCTTGCCCTTCTCTTTCTTGGGCTGCTCGGAGTCATCGATGGGCCAGATCTTGCGCACCACGGTGTACTCCATGATGCCGAAGATGCTGGTCGTGATCATGTAGATCGAAAGACCGGCGGCGTAGTTGTAGAGGAAGAAGCCGAAGAGCACCGGCATCCACATCATCATGCGCTGCATCTTGGCAGCCTGCGGATCCGTGGGCTTCGGCATCACGCGCTGCTGCAAGATCCAAAGCACCACCATGGTCGGCGGCAAGACGTTGAGCCACTCGATGGTGCCGATGAAGGGCAGGTGTGTGTTGAAGTCGAGCCGCATCAGGCGGTCCGGCATGGAGAGGTCATTGACCCATAGGAAGTTCGCCTGGCGCAGGTCGAAGGACACGCGCAGGGCACTGAACAAACCGAAGAAGACCGGGATCTGCAGGAAGACCGGAGCGCAACCGCCGAGGGGCGGGAAGGCGCCCTCCTCTTGCATGATGCGCGCTTGCTCCTGACGCAGCTTCTGAGGGTTGGACTTGTACTTCTCCTTGGCCACGTCGATCTTCGGCTGCACGCGCTTCATCTTCGTGGCGTGACGCGCCATGGCCGTCTGCGAACGACGGTTGAAGGGGAACAGTGCTATGCGCACGGTCAGGGTCAGCAGGATGATCGCCACGCCCCAGTTGCCCGCGAGCCCGTGGAAGAGGTCGAGGATGCCCACCAGGAAGCCGGCGATGCTGGCGAAGAAGCCCAGGTCGTCACGCACCAGGGCCAGGTGATCGGAATGGTCTGCCTCGAGCAGCTCGCGGTTCTTAGGACCGGCGAAGAGCGAGAAGTGGTAGTCCCAGCGCTTGCCCGTTGCCGGAATGGCCACGGTCAGATCCTGTACCACCGCCATGAAGCGCCAGGCCTCATCGCGGCTCTCAGGATTCAAGGCCGCCCAAGTATCGTCGTGGTCGCGGCGCCAGGAGGCGCCGCCCATGGCGTCACGCGCCAGCTGCCCGGCCTCGCCATCGCGCGGGCGCAGCAGCATGGCGAAGTACTTGTTGTCCACGCCCACGAAGCTCGGGAGCTTGCCGGCGCCCAGGCTGCCGCTCATCTCGCTGGGGCGCGGGGTGCGCTCCTCGGAGTCGAGGATCAGCTCACCTCTGGCCTTGTTGCGGCCACAGGCGCGGGCGCGGGGCTCGATGTAGTACTGGTCATCGGAGGCCATGGGCATGCCCACGGAAGGCATGAACTGGAAGCCGGCCATGCCGCCGCCTTGCAGCTGATCGCCGCCGATCAGGGCGATGGATACCTCGAGCTCGTACTGACCCGGGACGGCGCGGATGACCTTCTCGATGGTCAGCCCACCTTCCAGGGGGGTGTGCGTGAAGCGCACGCCAACAACCCGCTGGGCGTCGAGCAGCAGCTCGTGCTCCCAGTGCACCGCCTCGAGCGGCGCCCCGATGAAGCCGCGCGCCGAGGGGCCAGCGGTCAGCCCCAGGGATCCCAGCTGATTACCGCGAGAGAGCAGCGGCTCCACCAGCGGCACCCAGTTGGCCGGGTTGCGCTGCTCCTCGGGAGTAAAGCTCTCGGAGGTGTAGTAGCCATCCAGTCGCAGCTCGGTGAGGACGCCACCGAGGCTGTCGAAGGTCGCACGGTAGTGACCTGGCTGATCTTGGACGCCGAGCGTGATGGTCTCGCTCCAGGGCTCGACGATCGGCCCCGAAGGAGCCGTCACGGAATCGGCCGCGGCGAGATCCTCAGGCAGGTTGCCCGCGGGCATACCCTCGCTTTGGAGCTCCTCGACCGGGGCTTTTTCTACCGGCGGATACATGATCTGCCAGCCGACAAGAAGGCCCCACGAGAGGACCAGGAAAGTTATGAAGCGCTTGGTATCCAAAGATTCCGCCCGAATGGGGCGTAGTGCGACTAACGCCCAACCGCGAGGCGGTCGGCGAGGAAGTCGGGGAGGTCGTCGACGCCGCGGATCAAATCAGCGGCTGTTTGGTGGTCGTACTCGAGGCGCACGTAGGTGAGCGCGCGTCCATCGAAGATCAAGTAACTGAGGCGCGGGTCACCATCGCGAGGCTGGCCCACTGAGCCAACGTTCACAATGGCGCGTGCGCCGTCATCGGTTCCGGGGGGAGCGAGTCCGAGGTCGTAGGGGCCGTCAGTGCCTTGGGGGCGAAAGTAGCGGCCATCCTCGAAGTACACGCAGGGCACGTGGCTGTGTCCGACGAAACAAACCGAGCGTTCCATACACGCGAAGTTCGCAGCCATTTTATCCGTGTCCTGAATATCCCTGGGCAGCATGTACTCGCGCACAGGATTGCGCGGGGAGCCGTGCGCGAACATGGCTACGTCGTCGGTGGCCATGGGCTGCAGGGCACCGAGGTAGTCCCAGTACATGTCACTGCGCGCGGGATCCCGGGAAACTTCCACCTTGGTCCACTCGATAGCGGCGCGCGCCTTGGGGTTGAAGTCCTCGGCGGAGAACAGCAACGCTTCCTCGTGGTTGCCCTGCAGGCAGAGCCCGCGCTCATCACCATCGATGCGCGTCGCGCCCGAGGGCACGCAGAGCTCCATGATGATGTCGAGGCACTCGCGCGGCTGTGCGCCGTAGCCGACCACATCCCCGAGACACACGATGCGCTCGGCGCCACGCTGCTTGGCGTCGGCCAGGGCTGTCTCCAGCGCAGGGATGTTGCCGTGGAGATCCGAAATGATTGCGGTAAGGGGATAGGTCACAAAAAAGGGCGTCAGCGATTGGGCCGGCTTTCGAGCGGAGAATTATCGTCGGCGTCAGGGCCCATCACAAGCATCGGCAGGGTCTCTCCCGCCGCGAGCTGCAATCAATGCCCAGGCGTAGAGACCAAGGGACGTCCCCAGCAGGGCCCCACGCAGCATCGCGGAAGAACTTATCCACAGGCTGGAAGCGGGCAGGAGGCACAGGGCAGCCACCCCGGCGGCCGGCACGGGACCGAGGCCCGCGCGCTCCAAACGCTGGCCGAAGTGCCGCCGATCCCCGACAAATGCACTCTGACCGGCCGCTAGGCGCAGCCAAACCACCCTAGCCAGGTCCAAGAGCGGCACCGCCAGCACGGGCCAGGCGCTCGGATACCAAGCGACCAGCGCCCCGAGGGCGTGGCTGCCACCATCCCCTAGGTAGGCCACGGGGGCCCTTCCGCGGTCCGATCCGCGCCGTAGGAGCGTGTTCCAGGGTAAAAAACCTGCGCAGGCAGCCGCGCCCATGGGCAAGGGACCGGCCAGACCCAGGAGCGCCGTGGTGCTCGCCAGGCCATCCGCATGATCCCAGGTGTTGAGCGCGTTCATGGCCACCAGGGCGATCGGGATCAGGAGCAACCACTCACTCCCCGTCCCCCATCCCTGCAGATAGCCGTCCGTAGCTAGCCCCAAGGCCACCAGCGCCTGGCCGCTCAATTTCTGGCGCGCGCCCAGCGGCCGCAAGTCATCCAAGACGCCCAGTCCGAGGGCGCCCAATAGGCCCATCCAAGGCAGGCTCAGGCCGGAAAGCAAAGCCGCCGCTGCCATGGCCGTGACCACAGCCACCCCACCCACGGTGGGTACGGGTTCACTGCGCGGCTTACGCACGGCGTCACCCCCTTCCACGCGATCGATCCAGCCCCTCGCGCGGGCCCAGGCGGCCAAGGCCGGGGTCAGGAGCAGAGCCAAGCCGCCCGCGAGGGCGCTCGCCAGGGCTGGACTCAAACAGCGCCTCCCACAGGCCCATAGAGCCCGCGGCGCAGTGCGTAGTCGGCCACGGCCGGACACAGGTCCGCGTGACTCGCCAGGCCGCGGCCTAGGGCAGCACGTAGATGGGTGGCCCGGCCGGGGGTCGGCGGCAGATCCAGGAAGCCGCGCTCCAGGCGCTCCAAGGCAGACGCGGAAATCCGCCCGGCGAGGGCCTCCAACTGCTGGGCGGAGTCCCCGGCGCGCACCAGAACGATGGGCTGAACCAGCTCAAGCAAGGCCTCGGCCTCGCGCCAGCCCGGTAATCCGGGCAAATTATCCGTGCCTAAAATCAAGTGCAGGCCGCCCTCCGGAGCCAGCCCAGCGGCCAACAGGGTGCGCACCGTATCGATGCTAAAGGAGGGGCCCTCGCGCTCGAGCTCGAGGCTCGAGACCTCAAAATCTGGCTGCTCCGCTAGGGCCAGCTCGAGCATCGCTAGCCGGTCGCGCCCCCCCGCCAAACGTCTCCCAGGCTTGTGAGGCGGCCTCGCGGCGGGCATGAAGAGCACTTTTTGCAGCTCAAAGGCCCCAGCGGCCGCCCGCGCCACGGCCAGGTGGCCCAGGTGGACTGGGTCGAACGAGCCCCCATAGAGACCCATGGCAGGGCCGTTCAGGGCGGGCGTGGAGATGGAATCCTGGACCAAAGCAGAGTGGGAGCTCGGTAACTAGCCCCGGGTAGTAGATAGAGGTGACGTCGCCCGGGATCACCCGGACAACAAACATGATCCGCCCCGCCTGGACTTCTGTCCACGGGGCCGCTTAGAATCCGCCGCAGTGGGAGCCGGACATCCGGTATCCTTTTGGCCCCGATCCACCCTGGTCTCGGCCCGAAGGATCACGCCCCCCCCGCGGTACCCCGCGGCTCCGCCGACCCTTCGGTCCCCCCCCCGAGCCTCACGAACACCGATGAAACGCGCCCTTCTCGCCTTGGCCCTGGCGGCCTCTGCTGCTTCCTGCCAGTCCACTGGCCAGGATATCAACGATCACTGGAACGCGAGTTCCGCCGCGCCTCGCGCTGCCCGCTTCTTCCTGGGTTACGACTCCGAGAAAGACGGCGAGTACCGCGACTTCGCTTGGGAGCGCAAGCAGAGCATCAACCTGACCCTGCGCCGACATTTCCTGCACCACAACCCTGACAACCCCAACCACGCAGAGTGGAGCGGTCGTTACGCAGGTCGTCCCGACAACAGCTTCCTGCCCAACCCGGTCAGCTTCATTCACCTTGAAGGCCTGCTGCTCGGCTTCGCAGCCACCGGCGGCGGCGGTAGCTTCGTCGTCCTGCCCATCGACTCGATCCTCGGCGTCCTCGAAGACGGCGGCGGCAAAGAGTTCTACGACGGAATCGGCAACAGCTTCGGCGCTTTCTTGGGCCCGCTCATCAAGGAGCTCCCGAACGGCGAGACCCAGGTCGAGACCAGCGTCATCACCGCGTCCTTCCCGATCGATGGATTGGGCGAAGACTTGGACGGCGAGTTCGTCTCCGGCGTTTCGCTGATCGGCCAGACCAGCTCGGCAGCCGAGTAGCACCGCTACTAGCAACTATCACCAGCTGCTGGCGCCGCGGGGCCCTGTTCGATCACTCGAACAGGGCCCCGCGTCATTTCCGGTAGCTCCGCCTAGTGATGTGTCACGAAAGTTCGTGTGACACAGCCCTAGAGATCGAAGGCGGCTCGGGCGAGCTCTTGATTCTCGCTGGCCCCCACCTGCAGCCAGTTCACTTCGAACTTGCGGAACCACGTGCGCTGCCGGCGCGCGAATTGACGGGTGCGTAGGGCGATGAGCTGCGCCGCCTCAGCGCGCTCGAGTTTGCCGTCGGCCCAGTCGAGCACGATGTTGTAGCCGAGGGCCTGGATGGCGCTCGCGCCGAAGCCGGGGTCGGCGCGGATGGCTAGCGCTTCCTCGCGCCAACCCGCAGCGAGCATGACCTCCGTACGTGCGGCGATGCGCTCATCGAGGATGGCCGTGTCTTGGGTTAGGCCGAGCACGCGCGCCTGGGCCAGGCGTGGGTTCGGGCGGCCGCGCCACTCCTGTTGCCATTGGGACAAGGGCTTGCCGGTTTGCTCGAGCACCTCGAAGGCGCGCACAACCCGGCGCACATCCCCGTGGTGCAAGCGCTCGGCGCTCTCCGGGTCCACGGCGGCGAGCTCTGTGTGGAAGGCCTCGCTGCCCAGCTCCTCGGCGCGCTGCTCCAGCCGGGCGCGCAGCTCCGCGTCCACCTCGGGGCCCTCGAAGAGCCCGCGCAGCAGGGCCGCCAGGTAGAAGCCCGTGCCGCCCACGAAGAGCGCGCGCTTGCCCCGGGCCAGAATCCCCGCCACGGCCTGCTCGGCCTCGCGCAGGTAACGCTGCACGTCATAGCGCTCGTCCGGCCCCACCAGGTCCAGCATGTGATGCGGCGCCCGGGCCTGCTCCTGGGCATCCGGCTTGGCGGTCCCGATGTCCATGCCGCGGTACACCAGCATGGAGTCCAGGGACACGATTTCGGCCCCGTGGCGCTGCGCCAGGTCCAGGGCCAGGGCCGTCTTGCCGGTGGCTGTGGCGCCAATCAGCACCAGCAGCGGGTCGGCATCGAGTGAAGAATCCGTCATGGGCGGCCTGAATAGTATCCCCCGCCGCCCGATGTCCTATCTTCATCCCATGCGAGTCCTCTGCGCCCTACTGCTTCTGTGCCCCTCGGCCCTCAGCCAAGACAATCCGCCCGTCAGCCAAGACAATCCGCCCGTCAGCCTGCCGAGCATGGGCCCGCCGCCCCTGATGGCCGCTGATGGCAAGCTGGCCGCCCCAGGTCGCATCCCCGAGGGTGTCTCCCAGGAGGCCCGGGCGCGCTGGGCCAAGCTGGTGCAAGGCTCGTATGTGAGCGGCGTGCAGACCCAGCCGATCCGCTCCTTCTCCATGGGCTTCGACCTGCGCATCCGCACGGTCGGCGTTGACAACAGCCCCTCCAAGGATGTGCGCGCCACCTTCGACTACCTGGACGAGAAGAGCGGCTATGTGCGCGGCACCTACCACGACTCGGGCCGCGCCATGCTGCGCGGACCGAAGGGCGATTGGTCCGAGGACAAGACCGGCTCACTCAAGATCGACGGTCGCGAGGACCAAGCCAGCCGCGACGAGCTCGATCGCCTGCTTGCCATCAGCCGCAACTTCGTTTCCCTGGCGCGCCCCGAAGGCGTGCGCCTGGTGGACATGCGCGAGCTCAACCCGAAAGCTATCGACGCCAGCCTACGCACCCCCCTTGATCGTCGCACGCTCGAGTTTGGCGGCGGGCGCTTCCTGCGCCTGCCCGAGAACGCCATGGTGCAAGCGGCCCTCGCCCTGACCTGGATCGAAGTGGCCAGCCCCGACTTCCGCCTCTACGTGCCCCCCGGCGAACTCACCGCCGCCGGCACAGAACCTGTCTATCGCGCGATCCTTGGACTCGCCGCAGATGGCCACGTGCAGTTCGCACAGTTCACTCGCGACGACAACGGCCCCTCGCTTGCCTCGGCCTTGTTCGTGCACATCAAGCAGCTCACGGAAGTCGGCGGCTATCGCTTCCCGCGCGTGATCGAAGTGCACAGCGTGGTGAGCGATCGCTTGCCCTGGCAGTTCGAAGAGAACCCGAGCTTCGAGCTCTACGGCCTAGAGAGCCACACGCAGCTCAACCCCACATTGCAGGCGAAAGACTTCCTGCCGAATTAGCAACGAGTTCGGGCGCATGGGGTCAGGCACAAGAGCTCACCGACCATACTGAGCCTGACGCCATGCGCCCAAACTCGGCTAGCGGCGGTGGAAGGCGCGCTCTAGGTCGGGCAGGGTGAACTTCACCCGCGTGGGCCGACTATGGGGACAGGTCTGGTCCGTTTCAAGTTCGCGCGCGCGTTCCAACAGGCTTCGGATGTCGCTCTCGCTGAGCTCATCACCGGCCATGATCGAGGAACGGCAAGCTGCGGAGTGCAGCACCTCTTCGATCACATCCTCAGCCTCCGGCGGCTTGCCCGTGCGGCCTAGAATCTCGATCAGGTCGCGCACGACGCCTTCCGGATCCGGATGACGCAGGCGGGCGGGCAGGCCATGCACGGCCATGCTGCCCTTCCCAAATACCGCCAGCTCGATGCCGATGCGACCGAGTGAGTCTAGGTGGCCTGAGAGCAGCTCCTGATCGGAACGGCTCACGTCCACGATCTCCGGCACGAGCAGGCGCTGCACCTCGACCTTATTCTCGCGCACATCCCGGCGCAGGAACTCGAAGGTCATACGCTCGTGTAGGGCGTGCTGGTCGATGATCTCGAAGCCGTCTGGCACCACGCGCACGATGTAGGTCTTGTCCACCTGCAGGTACGGCCCGCGCAGGTCGTCGACGCTGGCCCATTCGTCCGTGTCCGCCCTATCAGCGGCGGCAGCATCCGTGCCCTGCGGGGTCGGCGGCACGAAATCCTTGCCGGCTACCTCGCGCACTTCGCTCGCAGCACGCTCACGGGGCTCAGGGCTAAAGCCGAACCCGCCCGAGGGGTTCGAGCTGACGCGCGCGCCGAAGGGCCGCGACTCCGAAGAGCTGGGCCCGACGGGCAAGCGGCCTTGATTAGGATCCTCACGCACAAGGCGCCGTTGACGCGACTGCATCATGGACTCGCCCGGCGTGGACATGTCCGTTAGGCGAATAGCCTCGCGCAGGTTCTCCAGCAGGAAGCCGAAGAGCGGACGTTGATCGCGGAAGCGCACCTCGGCCATGGCCGGGTGCACGTTCACATCCACCAGGGCCGGGTCCAGGGACAGTCGCAGGAAGCCGACCGGTTGGCGGCCCTCCTCAAGGAACCCGCGGTAGGCCTCCTTGAGCACACGGATCAGCACCTTGTCGCGCACGGGCCGGCCGTTCAGGAACCACATCTGACGCGAGGTGTCGCGCCGACTGAAGCGCGGTGGTGCCACGTAGCCGGTCAGGTGAGTCGTCCCGTGGGAGGCCTTGACCTCGACCAGGGACTCGGCCAACTCGGCGCCGAAGGTTCGCCGGATACGCGCGAGGAAATCCATGCTGGCTTCCACGTCGAAGACGCGCTTGCCCCCATGGGTGACCACGAAGCCGACGCCCTCGTGGGCCAGGGCCATGCGTTGCACCACATCCAAGCAGCGCGACAGCTCGGTCGAGGTGCGCTTCATGAAGCGCCGCCGGGCCGGTGTGTTGTAAAAGAGATCGCGCACTTCGATCGAAGTGCCCGTGGGCGCGCCCGCCTCACGCACGTCGCCGCGCCGGCCGCCTTCGTTCTCGATGCGGTGGCCAAGGCTTGCGCCGCGTACGCGGCTTTGAATAACGCAGCGCGACACGGAACCGATGGATGCCAAGGCCTCGCCGCGGAAGCCGAGGCTGGCGATGTGCTCCAGGTCTTCCGGGCTGCGCAGCTTGCTGGTGGCGTGGGGCTCGAAGGCCAGCACTAGATCTTCCGCGCCCATGCCGCAGCCGTCATCGGTGACGCGCACCAACTTCACACCGCCCTCCTCGAGCTCGACGAGTACTTGAGTGGCGCCCGCGTCTAGGGCGTTCTCCACCAGCTCCTTCACCAGCGAGGCGGGACGTTCGATGACCTCGCCCGCGGCGATCTGGTTGCGGACCACCTCACCGAGAACGGCGATGCGCGGCTGGGCCATTTCAGATGCGTCGGTCATGGTTCCATCATAGGCCCGAAACGCCCCGGGCCAAGGCTTCGGCCCCGCTAGTCGCGGTCTTCGCCGATGCAGTACAGGCTGGAGGTGCCACGCAGGTATAGGTCGCCCCCGGCGGCCACAGGAGAGGCATCAAAGACCGCGTCTAGGCTATTGACAGCCACCAACGTGAACTCCGGTCCGCGGCTCACCACGGCGGTAAGGCCCTCCCGGGAGCAGATGTAGAGGTAGTCCCCCACCACGGTCACCGAGGAGTAGACCGAGCGCAGTTCGCCCAGGCGCTGGCCTGCGTAGAGCTCCTCGCCGGTGCCGGCGTCCACGCAGGAGAGCACGCCGTTGTTGCCGCGCAGAAAGTAGATCAGCCCGTCCATCAAGGCGCCGGACGGCACGTAGGAGGTACCCTTGTGATGCTCCCAGAGCACGCTCTCGGACTTGCGCAGATCGCCCTTGGCACCTTCCACGCGCACGGCCTGCAGGGTGTTTCCGCGATAGCCGCTCATCATGAAGACCACGCCCTCCGCGTACATGGCGGTCGGAATGCAGTTGGTGGTCATGCCATCCACGGTCCAGACCACCTCGCCGTTCGCGAGGTCGTAGGCGCGCGTAGCATTCGTAGCCGGAACCACCACGAGGTGGCGTTCGCCATCCGGCACGATGCGCGGCGTGACCCAGGTGGTGGGCTCGTCGCGGGACTTGCGCCAAAGCTCCTTACCCGTGGACTTGTCCAAGGCCAAGATGAAGTCCTCGCCCTCGTGATCCCAAACCACCACCAGCGTGTCCCCGTGCAAGGCCGGCGAAGCGCCCTCCCCGAACTCACGCCGAGTCTGCATGCGACCTAGGTCCTTGGACCAGATCGTCTTGCCCTGCATGTCCAAGCAGAACAGCCCGCGCGAACCAAGGAAGACGAACAAGTGCTCGCCGTCGGTCACGGGCGAAGCGGAGGCTTGGGTATTGGTCGCGTGCCCGCCCTCGTGGGGCACGGTCTCGGTCAGCTTGCTGCTCCAGGCCACCTCGCCGCTGGAGCGCTTGATGGCTAGGGTCCAAAACTCGTAGATGTTGGTGGGCGGCGGAGAGCGCCGGCCACTGTCCACGGGCTCGGCACCGTCGGCACCCTCGGGAGTACGGTCGGTGGGCACGGCCGTGGTCAGGAAGAGGTGCTCACCCCAGATCACCGGCGTCGAACTGCCAGCGCCCGGCAGGTCGATCCTCCAACGCACGTTGTCCTCCTCGGTCCAATCCGTAGGCGCTTCGAGATCGGCGCTGCCTCCGTTACCGCTAGGTCCACGCCAACGGGACCAGTCGTCGGATTGTGCGCCGGCCAAGGAGCAAAGCGAGAAGGTCAGGAGCAGGGCGAAGTGTGTGTGGCGCATGGGGTTCTTTGTTTGGGCGGTGCCGCTGGGGAACGGGCAGCTCTACGAACTAGGGACACTGTGGCAAGCATCCACGGCTTTCGCACGGAGCAGTCTAGCCGGACTTGAATTTCGTTGCCTGCGCCCCATGCGGTACGCTGGTGACACACCCCATACGACGGCCCCCCCATGATTGAGCTCCTCCCCCAGAACGACGGCAACCTCGTCGCCATCCGCTTCATCGGCAAAATCCTGCACGAGGATTTCGAAACGCTGACCCCCATTCTCGACGCGCAGATCGAGTCGGACGGCGGCAGCATCCGCTTGCTGCTGGACCTCTCCGCCTTCGAAGGCTGGGAGGACCTGCATGCCATTTGGGATCACTTCATTCTGGTCAAGAACCACCACAAGCAAGTCGAGCGCATCGCGGTCGTCGGAGACGAGACCTGGGAGCGCCGACTGGCTGAGTTCCTGGTGCGCTTCAAGGTGGCGGGGGTGGGTTACTACACCCCCGACCGCATCGAAGCGGCTTGCGAATGGTTGGCTAGCTAAGCACTTCCACGAAGCGCTCGAGGTCTGCGCCGTGGTTGTAGACGTGGGGCGAGATGCGCCAGCCGCCGTCGCGGCGTGAGATTTCCACGCCGGCGGCGGCCAAGCTCTCGGAGAGCGCATCGAACTGGCTCGCGTCGCGCGGCGTGATGCGGAAGAGGTGCGGCGCCTGCAGGCCGCCCCCGAAGTCGCTGAAGCTGACCTTATCCATCGGCAGCGCCGCGCAGAGTGCATCTGCGAAGGCACGCCCATGGGCGGAGATCGCTTCCGGGGTCAGTTGAATGAGAGTCTTAAGGGCTGCTTCCCAACCGGCCAGGCGCAGGAAGGCCGAACTCTCGCCGTGGTCGAACTTGGCAGCGAGAGAGGCGAAGTCGCGGCGGTATTCGCCCAGGCTATTGAAGTCGCTGGAGCCGTCGAAGTTCTTCCAGTTCCAGTCCAAGGGCTCGAGCTTTTCCTGCAGCTCCCGGGTCAAGCGCATGAAGCCCGTGCCATAGGGGCCGAGCAGCCACTTGTAGCCGCCGGCCAGCACGATGTCACAGTGCATATCATCGGGCATGGCCGAGTCCGCACCAGCGCTTTGCGTCACGTCCAGGAGACTGAGCGCACCTGCCTGCTTGGCGGCACCCAAGACCGCGCGCAGGTCCAAGCGCCTGCCATCCGTCCAGGACAGGGGCTCGGTTGCGACCAAAGCCGTGTGCTCGTCGATCTGCTCGATCAAGCGCTCGCTGGCACCCGGCCCGCCCTCCACCATCTCAAAACTGAAGCCATGCGCAGCTAGCTCCATCCAGGTCTGCACGTTGCTGGGAAATTGCCCCTGCACACCGAGGATGCGCCGGCGCTTGCCCACCAATTCGTCCGCCTGCAGGCGCAGGTTCCAAGCGATGGTAGCCGTGCCCTGACTCGCCGATCCGGTCAGGCTGAAGCGCTCCTTGGGACCGCCCACCACCTGCGCCAGCAGCTCGCGCACCCGATCGCCGGGACCAAAGAAATCCTCCACGCCAAAGTCCGGGCAAGCCATGCGCGTGATGCAATTCTGCATGGCCTCGGTCGCCAACAGAGGCAAGGGCGACATGTACGCAGCGTTCACAAAGGTCCGGCCGGCAGGCATGGGCGCGAAGAGCTCGCGCCCCGGGTGAATCAGCTCTTGGGTAGTGGGCATAGCCCCCCATTCTAGCCACCATCAGGAACGGACGTGGCATGCCATACTGTGGCCCCGCACATTCAAGCCCCCTGCCGCCTCAGCCATGACAGCCCTGCACCGCCAGCTCTCCCTCGTCCTACTCGCTCTCCTCGCCTTGCCTGCCTGCAAGGGCAGCCAGAGCCTGAACTTATCCGACGAGCTCAACGTCAAGCCCGACATCAACCAACGCTGGAAGAGCGACGAGATCGGGCCCTTGATCAACACCCTCGAGACCGAGAGCCGCGAGATCTACACCGAGCGTAGCGCGATCGCCTCCGTGGTCGGTCCGAAGCCGGGTGCTGTGATCGCCGACATCGGCGCGGGTTCTGGATTCATGACGCACCTCTTCTCGCTGATGGTCGGCGATCAGGGTTGGGTCTACGCGGTCGACATCAACTCGACCATGCTAGGGCACATTGCCGAGGGCGCGAAAGAGCGTGGGCTCAAGAACATTCAGACCATCACCTGCACCCAAAAAAGCGTCGAGCTGCCGCCCTCCTCGGTGGACATCGTGTTCATCTGCGACACCTACCACCACTTCGAATACCCGCGCAACACCCTGCACTCGATCTACACGGCCCTGCGCCCGGGCGGTCAGTTGGTGCTTGTGGACTTCAAGCGCGTCGAAGGCGAGACGCCGGAGTGGATCATGAACCACGTACGCGCCGGCCGCGGCGTGTTCACCAGCGAGATCGAAGCCGCGGGCTTCGAGCTGACCAACCAGCACGACCTCGAAGCGCTCACCGACAACTACATCCTGCGCTTCCGCAAGCAGGCGGACAGCGCTAAGTGAGCGACACGGGCACGCAAGCCTCCGGCATCGGGCGCTACGTCAATCTACGTTCAGCCACGGCCTTGGTCGTGGCCAACATCATTGGCGCGGGCATCTTCACCACCACCGGCTTCCAGGCCGCGGACCTGCCCCACCCGGGCTACATCTTCGTGCTGTGGGTGGTTGGCGGCGTGCTCGCCCTATGCGGCGCAGCCTGTTACGCGGAGCTCGGCGCAGCCCTGCCCGAGGCCGGCGGCGAGTACGTCTACCTGCGCAAGGCCTACGGCCCCTTCCTAGGCTTCTTGACCGCCTTCGTGTCCCTGATCGCCGGCTTTAGTGCCCCCATCGCCTCCGCCTGCAAGGCCTTCGCCCGCTATCTAGCGCACTTCTTCCCGGGTCTAGCCGGCGGCGGCGAAACCGTGCTGGCCGTGGGCGTGGTGCTCTTCCTGACGCTGGTGCACACGCGCGCCGTACGCGGCGGCATGCGTTTCAACGACTATGTCACCCTGCTCAAGGTGCTCGGCATTCTAGCCATCCTGCTAGGCGCGCTGCTCGTAGGGCAAGGGGAGCTCAGCAACCTGACCGAGGTCTCGCCGCGCTTCGCCGAGAAGAGCGGCTCGGCCCTGGCTAGCTCCTTCGCCACGGCCCTGATCTTCGTCATGTTCTGCTACTCAGGCTTCAACGCCTCGGCCTACATCGCTGGCGAGATGAAGAACCCCCAGCGCGACCTGCCACGCTCCCTACTTTTCGGCACGGCCTTGGTGCTACTGCTCTACCTGGGCCTCAACGCCGTCTACTTCTATGGCGCCAGCGTGGACGAGCTTGCAGGCAAGGCCGAGGTCGGCATCATCGCCTCCCAAAACCTCTTCGGGAGTGGCGGCACGCACTTGGTGACCCTGGTACTCCTGGTCTCGATCCTCGCCTCCGCCTCGGCCATGACCATCGCTGGGCCACGCGTCTACTACGCCCTGGGCAAGGACCACGCGCCCCTGACATGGCTCACGCGCACCAGCTCCAAGGGCGCACCGGTCGCCGCACTCTGGATCCAGTGCATCATCGTCATCGTGCTGATCGTCAGCGGTCGCATGGATCAGATCCAGCAGTACGCGGGCTTCACTCTGGCGCTCTTCTCGAGCCTCGCGGTGGCAAGCGTGATTGTCCTGCGGCGTAAGTTCCCAGACCTCGTGCGCCCCTTCCGCGTCTGGGGCTATCCCTTCACGCCGCTGCTCTACTTGGCCATGTCCACCTGGATGATGGTCTGGGCCTTCGGCGGCCGCCCCCTGGAATCAAGTCTCTCACTGGCCACCGTGCTGCTCGGTGGAGGCTTGTACTTCTTGTTGCGCCGCAAGAACAAGAATTCGGCCTGATCAGGAACAGCTCGGCAAGCGCGCCGGCGCCAAGCGGAAGGTCCGCCGTCTGCTAGACGTGCGCCTCGCCTGGATGCGTGGCTATCCGTGCGAGGCCGGTCCAGAGAACGCTGTTCGCCTGCGCCCCTGGCCCCGGGCGGGCCACGCGGTGGACGCCACCGAACCGGCGGTAACCCCACTAGACCTGAGCAAGGCGGTGACCCTGCGCTCGAAGCTCATACGTGAGTTCCCGCGTGCCTTGCCAGCAGTTGTCGGCGACAAGCGGCGCTGGAACGCGCGCATGGAAGCATCGCTCGCCACCCTCAAGGGTCTACTGGCAGGCAAGTAAGCTCTGCCTGACTTCGATCAACTGCTCGAAGTGCGACTGCTGCGCGACCGCGAACGCCGCGAGCTTGCACGCCTGGCTACGGATTGGCCCAAGCTTATTCCGCTGCTCAGGGCCCTACTCTGGTCCCAGGCCGAGGACGCGGACATCGCTGATCGCCTCCTGGTCCTGCGCAAGTTCGTGCCCGAGCTAGCGCAGCTCATCGCTGGCGACAGGCTCTCGTGCGCCATCGGCTTGGTCGAGCTGGGCCGGTCCGTGAGCGTGCGCCACTTACGACCACTGGTCGAGTTCCTAGCGCACCCGCACCCTGCGTGCGCTGCATCAAAGAGAGGCCTTTGTTCTCGCCGGGCTGCTTGTGGATTCGGCGCCCTCGCTCGCGTTGCGCATCCTGCGCCAACACCGCTCAGCGTGGCTGTCGAAATCAAAGGACGAGTTCAACCCGACCTGGCTCTTCCTAGCGGGAGAAGCAAACCTCGCCCTGCGCTGACCCGAGTGCGCACTGCTGCTTAACAAGCAAGCCGAGATGGCCGCTCTGATCGACCTCGACAACTGGGATGGAATCGGCCACGATCTGCTCTCCCGGCGCCTCGTTGAGCTCTAGGCGAACTAAATCCTGCGCTTCTACGCAGAGTGGCCCCCTAGGTGAGCTGTCCACTCCAAGGCTATTTTGTCGTCTACCCCCCCAACCGTCTACTAGGAGCCTGCAATGAGCAGCTACAAACGAATACTCGTCGGCCTGGACCTCTCCCCTGCTGGGGAAGCCCTTACGCCCGGTTCCTCCTTGGCCCTTGAGCAAGCTATCGGCCTGGCCCGTGCGGGCCAAGCTTCGTTGCAGCTGGTCCACTCCACGCGACTCGACGACTACAAGTCCTCCCTGCGCGGATCCAAAGGCATCGTCCACGAAGGCCTACCCGACGCCGGACGACGCGCACTTGATGAAGGCATGATGAATGCGCAGGACGCTGGCGTCGACGCGAGCCTAGTGCTCACGTCCGGTCGCCCCTGGATCGACATTATCCAGATGGTGCAGCGCGACGGCATCGACTTAGTGGTTGTCGGCAAGCGCAACGAACCCAGCACGGACGGCCGCAAGCTGGGCAGCATGTCGATCAAGCTCCTGCGCAAGTGTCCGTGCCCGGTCTACGTGGTGCGCGGCGAGAAAGCGGATATCCCGCACCTGGTGCTGGCGGCCACCGACCTAACGCCCGTTGGCGACGCAGCCGTCGGAGCAGCGCAGCAGATGGCTGCGGAATTTGACTGCCCCCTACACGTGGTCAACGCCTGGGTCATCCCCATGAGCCTGCAGATGAAATCATCGCGCATGTCGAAAGCGGATTACGTGGCGGAGGTAGGCGAAATTCAGTCCCAGGTCGAGAGCCACATCAAGCACGCCCTGCCCGACGCCGCAGGCCCCCAGCCGGAACTGCACGCCATTCATGGCGCGCCGGCCCAGACCCTGCGCGATGCCGTGGAACGTCTACAGCCAAGCCTCTTGGTGATGGGAACGGTCTCCCGCTCCGGCATCGCCGGCCTGCTGATCGGTTCCACGGCCGAGCGCATGCTGGATCAGGTGGACTGCTCGATCCTGACCCTGAAGCCTGAAGGCTTCGTGTCACCGGTCAAAGCGATAGCTCACTAGCACCCTGCGGCCCGAGCTTGAGTACCTGCTTGAGCTCGGCCCGCGCCCGGTGCAAACGGCCTTCCACGCTGCGCTCGCTGGTTCCGAGCAAGGCTGCTATCTCGGCTAAGCCGCAGTCTTCCAAGAATCATGGGCCCCCCAGCAATCCGCCTTAGCGGGCTGGGAAGGTCATATTTCGTGGCTTGAAGGCCTTACTCCGTGGCGGGCAAGGGCAGCAAGCAGCCCACGGCCTCGGTGCGCGATTCCGACACGCCCTTACCAGCTAGTGCTGCGTCCAGCGCCAAGCGTAGATCGTGCTGACCCACCTCCTGACGGCGCCGGCCCACGGCGGTGTAGAGATCGTTGATACGACCGCGATAGAGCAGGGTGGCATCCGGACCGACGATGGCGACCTCCGGCGTGCGCGTAGCGCCCAGGACCTTCGCCAAGCTCAGGTCGCGATCGACCAAGAGGGTGCGGCTCGTCGCCAACTCCTCGACACCTTCCACTTCCTCGCCAACGTGCACGCGGAACACGGTCACGCCGCGCTCCTTGTACTCCAGTTCAATGCGCTCCAGCTCGGGGCCATAGACGGCAGCGATCGGGCAATCCGGCGTAGTGAAGACCAATACGTGCAGTTGATCCATGCGCACATCCAGGGGCGTGTGAAGCTTGCCATTGGTGTCCTTGACCTGCATCCCTCTTGAGCCAAAGGCCAACTCACTGAGCGGGCCATCCACGCCGGGATTGGCGTAGCCGCGAGTCCAGTCCTCCTCGAGTCCAAGCTCCCAGGGGTCGAGCGCCTTGTCCCCATCGAAGTCCCAGAAGCTCGCCGCCAAGCGCTCCCGCTGTGGCAGGGCGGAAATCGGAACGCGGCCCATGCCTTCGGCGTCCAACATCATGACCTGATCGGCGAGCTCGTAGCGCAGGGTGCGGCCTTGACCGCGGTTGAAGTGGTGCCGTGCGAGCGCGCGCGCAAGCTCCTGGGCGTCGGCCTCATCGGCCGGAACCAAAGCTAAAGTCACGCTGCCCATTTCGTCCGTGCTCTGCAGGCCCCAACGCACGGGGCGCGGCGGCGAGTAGGGATTGTCCGGGTTCTCATCCGAGTTGTCGTAGGTCACACGCGCAGCCACGCGCGTACCGGCGGGCAGGAACACGGGCTCGTCGTAGACGTAGCGCTGCTGCCAATCGAAGGCCCAGCGATCGATCAGGAATAGGCTGCGGCGCTCGGCGTCGGGCGGGGTCACCCAGAGCTGCGCGCGTTCCGCGAGAAAGTGCGCGTGGGCGCCGACCGTGATGGCCAGAGTGTCCACGGGCAAGGTGAAGCTGTCCTGAACGGAGACGTCGCGCTCGCCGGCTGCGATGCGCAGGCGCTCGAGCCCGCCAAACTCCGGCGGCAGCTGCAGAGCGTGCAAGCTGCGCTTGGGCGCTTCTTTAGCGAAGTACAGACCGAGAGTCGTGATCTCCGTCTCGGCCTTGCCGGAGGGATGGAAGTGGCTGCGCAGGATCAGGTCCGCGCCGGCGGGGATACGTCGAGCCAAGCCCATGGGCAAGCGGAACGGCCGTCCGCCAACCGCCCATCCGCCCAGACCGACCCCATCGATGCCCGTGCCGGAGACGCCGTCGCCGAGGCTCTTGCCGTTGCCGAGATCGCCAACGTTGTTGTCGTCGAAACCGACACCGGGCTGCGCCGCGTCCAGGCGCCGGCCCTTGCCTTCGGTGTCGATGCTGAAGAGCGAGTGGTGCAGCACGCGCGGAGCGCCGGCGTGCAGCTCGATAGCTTCAACCCAAACACCCTCTTCCAAGTCCAGGGGCACCACGAAGTCCCAGTAGATATCCGGACCCTCCGCGGGCACGTCATAGCCCTCGGTCATGGTCACAATCAGGTCGGGCTCGCCGAGTACCCACTCCTCGGTGTAGGTTGGCGCAGTGGGCGCGGCCTTCGGGTCGCCTTCGGGAGCACCCGCATCGGCCCATGCGATGAAGAGCGCCTTGTCCGCCGCCGACATGCGCCGGTTCGCCTTGAAGTTGCCGTGACCTTCCACGGGAT
>JBLIOL010000056.1:0-21045 GCA_047639615.1 Planctomycetota bacterium
CCGCCTTCGCGGCCAACTCCGTGAGCTTCTTGCTCGAGGACGTCGACCTCGAGCTCGACCAACGTGACGCCTCCATCGCGACCGATGGCGACTCCTTCTTCATCGTCTACAACGAGGAGTACTACGGAAACATTGGCAGTGGTGATTACGACATGTACATGCTCTCCGGTCACGTCTCGGAGACCAACAACAATGTCTACCTGGCTTTGTCCGAGCGTCACCAGAACATGTCCTTCAGTGGAAGCTCTGAGCGTTACGGTCAAGTCGGCACGAGGTGGACCGGCAGCCCTAACAGCACCAGCGACGACGGCTGCGTGTTCTGGATGGACGGAACGAACCTCTCGACATCACATATCGAGGGTTTCCTGCTCGAGTCACCGACCTTTGACCTTGGTCCGGAAACGGCTGTTGGCCGCCAATTCTGCGATGCCAACGCCAATGGCGGCTCCACCATCTATGCAGCAGACAACTCAAGCTGGGCATGGATGGAAGGCACTCAGCAAATCAACTCGACCCACCGAGTGCGCTGCGTCGATGTAACCCTGAACCAGTTCGGCTACCTACTGGCTTCCCTAACCCCGGCCAACATCAACCTGCCTGGTGGCAGCGCTGGCCGCCTTTGCATGACGGGCTCGGGTCGCTATACCAGCTCCGTTCAGTCCAGCGGCGCCACGGGCACCTTCTTGACCTTGGTGAACCCGATGTCGATCCCCCAGCCCACGGGCAATGTCAGCGCCATCCCCGGCCAAACCTGGCACTTCCAGTACTGGCACCGTGACTTCATCGGCGGCGTGTCCACCTCGAACTTCAGCACCGCCGTGCGCCTGATGTTCAACCCTTAGTGCGAGTCTGACTCGATTCTCGGGGCGTAGAGCAGGTAGGCCTGCTCCACGCCCCGCTTTGATCGTTGGCTGATACATGGTCGGTCGGCCCGCCCCCCCATGGAGTAGGCTATGCCTAGGAGCATGTCGCACACAGCCAACTTCGCGAGCCACGCGCCCTAATCCGCGATGCTGCGTTGCACCAAAACCCAAGTAGCTACGGTTACGAGGATCTTGGCGCGCCTTGCCTCGCGAAAAATGGCACATGCCTCGCAAACTCGGCTATGCGCGACACGCTCCTAGGTACTCACCATGCGACCCATCTCCAACTTGCTTGCTCTCCTAAGCCTGGTCCTCGCCGCCTGCAGCGGCGGAAGCCAGAGCACTCCCGCCCCGGCCGGCTCGGGCCAGCTCTCTGTGCTGGTCACGGATGCCCCCTTCGAGCACGACATCGTTGAGCAAGCCCTGATCCGGGTCGATCAGATACGCGTGCACGCGAGCCAATCAGCGGAGTCCGGCTGGCACACGATCTATGCGGGCGAGCCCCTAGCATTCGACCTCCTCGACCTACGCAACGGTGTCACGCGCACCCTCGTCAACCTGGCCGATGTGCCCGCTGGCCACTACGGCCAATTGCGCCTGCGCGTGCACAGCGGCTACCTGCGCCTGACCAACGGCGATGAGTTCAGCACCGCCGACGGCAGCCTGAATCTCACGAGCACGGATAACAGCGGCTTCAAGGTGATGTTCGATCCGCCGATCCTGGTCCGTGACGGATTCAGCGAAGACGTGCTGCTCGACTTCGACCTGACCAAGACCTTCCGTCCAATCCCGGCCTCCGATCCCCTAAGCGCCAACTCCTACAAGCTGCATCCCGTGATCCGCAGCGCCGTGCTGTCGGGCTCCGGGGAATTGCGCGGCCTGGTCACCAAGGCTTCCCAAGAGACTCTGGCACAGCTCCTGGTGCCGAACGCGTCCATCTACTTACTACACCCCGGTGAAACGGACCCGGAGGAGAGCATCGTCTCCACCTCGAGCGACTCGAACGGCGGCTGGATGATCATCGGGCTAGCGCCCGGCAACTACGACCTGTTCGCGCGCAAGGGCGAGCTCAGCGCGAATTTCCCGGGAGTTGTAGTCAACGCCGGAAGCGCCACCGAAGTCAGGCTCGAGCTCGAATAACGAGGTTGGTCGGTGCCCTACTCGCCCACGGCCAGCATGCGCACAGCGTCGATCCAGAGCTTCCCGGGAGAGCCCAAGTTGAGCTCAAACCGCAGCCTATCGGAGCGCGGGGAGAGCGCGACTTCACGCTCCACATACTGCCACCCCACGAGGGCTGGATCGTAGGAAGCCAGCTCGCTCATGTCCCCCGTCTTGGCGGACACGCCACCAGCCGACGCGGACCACTCGCAGCCCGCGCTCTTGATCCAGAAGCTGACCCTGTACTTAGATCCCGCCCGAGCAGGCAGCTCCTGGGCGATGCCCGGTGAACGCCAGCCGGGTTCCCCTGAGCATTCCTGCACATCGAAGTGCAGGGACTGCTTGCCCTCTTTGAAGTCCGCCGAGTCGAAGCTCAGCGTGTAGCTGCCCCTGGGGATCGTCCCCGGCGTGTAGACCAGCCAATTGACCGGCAGCTCGTCGCGTACGGCCTCGAAGCCGCCGTTGCGGCCAATGGCAGGGTCCTTGGCCTGTTCGCTGAGCGGACTACAGGCCGCCAGTAGCAGCACGGCACAGGAGCGCTTGATGATCATGATTCTCCAGGCTACCCCAGATCGCGAATCATGGGCGCTACTACGCAGGCAGCCGCCACGCTCGCGAGAGCGTGACGGCTGCCGTCGAGGGCCGAAAGGCCGTTCTAGCTAGTAGCCAGCAGGCCGGCGTCCTTAAGACGCCCTTCCATCAGCTCGCCCAGGCGTGAGGGGCTAGCGCTCATGGTGACCCCCGCCTTCTCCATGGCAGCGACCTTATCGGCCGCCGTGCCCTTGCCGCCAGCGATGATCGCTCCGGCGTGGCCCATGCGCTTGCCAGGAGGCGCCGTGGCGCCGGCGATGAAGCCGACCATGGGCTTCTCAACCTCGGAGGCGATGTACTCAGCAGCGTCCTCTTCGGCCGAACCACCGATCTCACCGATCATGACGATCGCGTCCGTGTCGGGGTCCGCATTGAACTCCTTCAGCACGTCGATGAAGTTGGTGCCGTTGACCGGGTCGCCGCCGATGCCCACGCATGTGGACTGGCCGATGCCGCGGGTCGTTAGCTGCCAAACAGCTTCGTAGGTCAGGGTGCCGGAGCGGCTGATCACGCCCACGCGGCCAGCCTTGTGGATGTAGCCGGGCATGATGCCGATCTTGCACTGGTCGGGCGTGATCACGCCCGGGCAGTTGGGACCGACCAAGCGCGTGTTCGAGCCCACCAGGGCCTCGCGCACGCGCACCATATCCATGACCGGGATGCCCTCGGTGATGGTGATGACCAGCTCGATGCCAGCTTCGATGGCTTCGATGATGGCGGCAGCGGCGAAGGGCGGCGGCACGTAGATCACGGAGGCGTTGGCCCCGGTGGTCTCGCGCGCTTCCTTGACGGTGCCAAAGACGGGCAGGCCGAGATGCTCGGTACCGGGCTTGCGGGGGTTGACCCCGCCGACCATGTTGGTGCCGTAGTCGATGGCCTGCTGGCTGTGGAAAGTACCGGTCTTGCCAGTGAATCCCTGGCAGATGACCTTGGTGTCGTTATTGACGAAGATGCTCATGGCGTTCTGTGCTAGTGCCCTACTGGGCGACGGCGGCGGTCGCTTCGCAGATCTTGCGGGCGGCGTCGTCTAGGTCGGTGGCGGGGATGATGGGCAGACCAGAGTTGGCGAGCAGCTCGCGGCCCTGCTCGACGTTGGTGCCCTCGAGACGTACCACCAGGGGCACGGTCAGTTCGATTTGCTTGACGGCTCCGATGACACCGTTGGCGATCACATCACACTTCATGATGCCGCCGAAGATGTTGACCAGCACGCCTTTGACCTTCTCGTCGGAGAGCAGGATGCGGAAGGCCGCTGCAACGTTCTCGGTGGTGGCTCCGCCGCCCACGTCGAGGAAGTTGGCGGGCGAGCCGCCGTAGAGCTGGATCACGTCCATGGTGGACATGGCCAAGCCGGCGCCGTTCACCATGCAGCCGATGCTGCCGTCGAGAGCCACATAGGAGAGGTCGTACTTGGCGGCCTCGATCTCCTTGGGGTCTTCCTCGGCCAAGTCGCGCAGCTCAACGATGTCGGGGTGACGGAAGAGCGCGTTGGAGTCGAAGTTGATCTTGGCGTCGAGGGCCAAGACCTTGCCGTCGTTGGTATGCACCAGCGGGTTGATCTCCGCCAGAGCGCAGTCGTACTCGCAGAAGACCTTGGAGAGGCCAATCATGAAACGTGCGCCCTCGTCCACCAATTCGGCGGGCATGCCGATGCCGGCTGCGAGACGCTTGGCGTCCTCTTCAGAGAGACCGGTCTCCGGGGAGAAGGCTGCCTTCAGGATCTTCTCCGGGCTGTTTTCAGCCACGGTCTCGATCTCCATGCCGCCCTCGGAGGAGGCCATCATCACGGGCGTGTTCAGCTCGCGGTCGACGGCCACACCGAGGTAGTACTCGCAGGCGATGTCCGAGCCTTCCTCGACCCAGATCTTGCGCACCAGCTGGCCCTCGGGGCCGGTCTGGTGAGTGGTGAGCGTCATGCCCAGGATGGCGGCCGCCGCCTCGCGGGCCTCTTCCTTCGACTTGACCAGCTTGACGCCGCCGCCCTTACCGCGGCCGCCCGCGTGGATCTGGGCCTTGACGACGCAGATGTCGGTGGAGAGGGCCTCGTAGGCGGCCACGGCCTCATCGACCGTGGTGCAAACGCGCCCTTGGGGCACGGCGAGGCCGGCCTTAGCGAACAGCTGCTTGGCCTGGAATTCGTGGATGTTCATGGGATCGCGCGATCGGCCTTCAGGCCTGCGTTTGGTTGCCGCTTCGCTGGGGAAGCGGCGGGAGCTCAGCCCATTTGGGCCTTAACGGCGACGAGTCTACTTACCTGCATCCGAAGGGGCTACCGCCACAAGCTGTCACTCTGGCGGAAGGTCGCTAGGCTTGGCCCATGACCCCCGACGCCATCGCCTCCTCTCCGGGCGCCATTCTCGTGGACCGCGAGCTTAAGCTGCGCCTAGGGGACTGGATCCGGCCCTCCGCCAGTGCCAGCCCCTGCAGCCCCGCCCAGGTCCAGCCCGCCAGCCTCGACCTGCGCCTGGGCCCCATCGCCCACCGTGTCCGGGCTGGCTTCCTGCCGGGTGATATCCCCATCGAAACCCGCCTGGAGCGGCTCTCCAGCGGCACTTTGGACCTAGAAGGCGAGGGCGCGGTACTCGAACGCGGCCTGGTCTACCTGATCAAACTGGAGGAGGAGCTGCACCTGCCCCCGGGCGTCCGCGGGCGCTTCAATCCGCGCAGCTCAACGGGCCGCTGCGACCTCTTCACACGCGTGCTGTGCCCGGGCCACCCGCGCTTCGACGAGGCCCCTGAGGGCTACTGCGGGCCGATCTGGCTCGAGGTCTCGCCGCTCTCCTTCCCCACCCGTCTGCGCCGCGAGGACCGCCTCTGCCAGCTGCGCCTCTCCCGCGGCGAGCCGGCCCTGACCCGCGACGAGCTGCGCGAGTTCTACGCCCACACGCCCCTGGCCTTCGACGGCGAGCGCCCGATCGGCATGGACGAGCTGCGCTTCGATCACGAGGGCGGCCTGGAGCTCTCCGTCGGCCTACTGGACCGCAAGCCCGCCGGCTGGCGCGCCGCGGCCCACACGGACGTGCTCAACTTCGGTGAGGAGCACAGCAACGACCCCACGGAGTTCTGGGAGCCCGTACACGCCCCGAATGGCCGCGCGATCCTGACCCCCAGCAGCTTCTACCTCTTCGCCAGCCGTGAGCGCCTGCGCATCCCGCCGACCCTGGCAGCCGAGATGCTGCCCGTGGACATCGGCATCGGCGAGCTGCGCAACAACTACGCGGGCTTCTTCGACTCCGGCTTTGGCTGGCGCGAGGACGAGCATGGCAAGGACATCCCCGGCGGCACTCCAGCGGTGCTCGAGGTGCGCGCCCACGACGTGCCCTTCCTCGTCGAAGACGGCCAGGTCTTCTTCCGCATCCGCTTCTTCCGTGCCCAGGAACGACCCGAGGCCCTCTACGGTGTGCAGCGCCAGGGCGCTTCCTACACGGGTCAGGATCTCACCGCAGCGCGCTGCTTCCGGCCCTTTACGAGCTAGTCGAAGAGCGAAAAGGACAGCACGGTCAGCACATCCGCCAGCAAGTCACCACCCCATTCCTTGGGCTTGAACCACTGGCTCCGGCCCTGAAGGCTGAGCTCTGCGCCGGTTTTCTTAGCCTGCATGCGGCGCAGGGAGCTGGCCCCGCTGCCCCAGTGCCCCGTGCTCTGCTCCTGGCGCACGAAGGCCAGCACATCGCGTAGCTCGTCGCTGTCGAACCAGGTGCCGTGGTCCTTGCAGAAGTCGAGCACCACCCGGCTGGGGCGATCCTGAATTCGAAACTGACGCCGCAGCATCAGCTCGCCGCAACTCAGGCAGGGCAGGTACATGGGCCGCTGCCCGCCGCCGTCCCGGGAATCATCTGTGAGGCTGAGGGGTTTGACCGACGCCTTGACGCCTCCCGCCGGACTGCCTGCCGCACCGGCGCGCAGGCGCTGAAAAGTCTCGTTGCAACACCACAGGCCACCGCAACTTTCGCACTCCACCAGCTCGGTCTCATCGGTCACCAGCAGCCGCAGATCGCCCTTGCAGCCGGGACAGTGACCATCCCTCGGAAGCGGTGGCAGAGCCGTTGCCCGCAGGCGCACACCGCAGGCATTGCAGTGGCGGGTATCGTCGGGCAGCCGCTGGAAGCACTCTGGACAGAGCAAGCTCTCCTGGCGGTCCTTCTCATCCAGGGCAGCCTGGCAGAAGGAGCAAGCCTCATCGGTGGCGGTAACCTTGCCACCGCAGCGAGAGCAGAAGAGGCCGCTGACCTTGACGTCCTTAGGAACCCCAACGGACAAAAGTGCGCCACAGGCGCACCTCACCCCGTCGCCCGGCTGGAGCGCCGTGACGTTTAGCTGACGGCGGCAGGAACTGCAGGCCAGCAGGTTCAAAGCTATACCTCTTAGCGGCCCCCTAAGGGGCGCTTAGATGGCCCAGCTAGATAGCCCAGCTAGATAGCCCAGCTAGATAGCACCGTGACGAGCGCGCTGGCGCTTGTTGACCTTGCGGCCACCGACCGTCTTCTGGCGGGTACGGAACCCGGTCTTCTTGGCCTTCTTCGACTTACTGTTGCGGATCTTGAGCTTCATGGGGCTAGGGCCCGGAGACGGCGCGGGTGCGCGCCTCGGTCCGGGGGGCGGAGAGAATAGGGTCCCGGGGCAGTCAACGCCAGCCGGGAGGGAGAAAGGTCTTCGAAACCAGTAAAAAAGAGCCTGCCAAAGGGCCACAGGCCTCCGTGGGCTCAAAATGGGCCAGCTGCGCCTACTTGGCGTCAAGGCCCGTGGCCAAGGTCTCGACCATGCGCTTCGTATTGATGAACCCGGCGGCCCAGGACTCGTACCCGGCCAGGATGTCCACCTCGAGCATCTGCTCCACGCCATCGCCGGCGGCCAGGGCCTCCTCGACCCGGGCTACGCAGTCCTCGAGCATCTCGTGGAAAGCGCGTAGGTCATCCGCCCCGCAGATCGCCCCGTGGCCAGGGATCACCCGCCACTCCGATCCAGCTTCCTCCAGCTCGGCCAGCACCTCACCCACCACGGCCACATAGCCGCGCACATCGCCGCCAGCGCCCAGGTCAATGAAGGGGAAGCCACCGTTGAAGAACAGGTCGCCCATGTGCACGACCTTGGAGGTCTTGAACCAGACCACGCCATCGCCATCCGTATGACCGGGACCGTAGTGGCGGATCTCAATGCGCTCGCCACCCAGGTTGAGGCCCATCTGCTCGTCGAAGGTCACCTCGGCCAGAGCGGCCGCAGGGATGTCCTGGCCGGTGCGCCCTTCGACCCCAGCATCCCCCGCCAGGCGCGCACGCACGGCAGCGTGGGACACGATCAGCGCGCCTTGCTCGCGCAGCATGTCATTGTTGCCCGTGTGATCCCCATGCCAGTGCGTGTTGATCATGAAGCGCGGCGAATCCCCGGCGAAGCTCTTGAAGGCCTCGGTGTACTCCTTGCGGAAGCGCTTGTAATTGGAGTCCACGATCAGGCTACCCGCGTCGTTCCTGAGCACCGCCACGTTGCCCCCGGTCGGATTCACAATGATGCCCACATCACCGCCCGCGGTCTGCAGGGACCAAGTCTCGGAAGCCTGATCCTGAACCAGAGCAGCGGCGGTAAAGAGCGAAGCACAAGCAGCGAGCAGAAGCTTAGAAGACAACATGATTCAAGCCGGCACGGCCGGCGGCGGTTGGGGGTATGGACGGGCCCAAGATGATAGCCCGTGTACGTGCGCATGAGTTCGGGCGCTTTGCGCCTGACCCCATGCGCACGTACTCGGGAGAACCTAGAAGCGATCCAGGTTCATCACCTTGGTCCAAGCGGCGGCAAAGTCGTCCACAAACTTCTGCGTGGAGTCGTCGCTTGCGTAGACCTCAGCGAGGGAGCGCAGCTGGGAGTTCGATCCAAAGATCAAGTCCACGGAGGTGGCGCTCCACTGGACCGCACCGGTCTTGCGGTTGCGGCCGCTGTAGAGGTTCTCGTCATCCCCAGCCTGCTTCCACTCCGTTTCCATGCTGAGCAGGTTCACGAAGAAGTCGTTGCTGAGTACACCCGGATTCTTGGTGAAGACCCCGTGCCTGGACCCTGCGTGGCCGGTGTCCAGGACGCGCATGCCGCCGATGAGGACGGTCATCTCAGGAGCGCTGAGCGCCAACTGATTGGCTCGGTCCACCAGCAGCTCTTCGACGCGACGGTCGCTGCCCTCACCCACGTAGTTGCGGAAGCCATCGGCGGCCGGCTCAAGCACGGCGAAGGAAGCGGCGTCGGTCTGCTCCGCGGAGGCATCCATGCGGCCGGGGTTCATGGGCAGATGCAGCTCGAACCCACCCTGGGCGGCGGCGGACTCGATCGCGGCGTTTCCGCCCAGCACGATCATGTCGGCCAGGGAAATGCGCTTGCCGCCAGCCTGAGCTTGGTTGAACTCGACCTGAATTGCCTCGAGTGCACCGAGGACCTTCGCCAGCTGACGGGGGTTATTCGCAGCCCAGTTTTTCTGGGGCGCGAGGCGCAGGCGAGCTCCGTTGGCGCCGCCGCGCTTGTCGCTGTCACGGAAGCTCGAGGCGGAAGCCCAAGCGGTGCTGACCAGCTCGGACACGGACAGGCCAGAGGCCAGGACCTTGCCCTTGAGTGCGGCGATGTCGCCCACTCCGACCAGCTCGTGATTCACGGCGGGGATCGGGTCCTGCCAGATCTGAGGCTCGGCGACCTCGGAGCCGAGGCTACGGGTGGCCGGTCCCATGTCCCGGTGGGTCAGCTTGTACCAAGCCTTGGCAAAGGCCTGATCGAAGGCCTCGGGGTTCTCCTGGAAGCGCTTGGAGATCGGCCCGTAGATCGGGTCCATCCGCAGAGCCATGTCCGTAGTCAGCATGATCGGCGCGTTGCGCTTGCTGGGATCGTGAGCATCCGGCACGTTCTGCGTGCCGTCCGCGGGGATCCAGATATGAGCGCCCGCGGGGGTTTTGGTCAGCTCCCAGTCATAGCGGTAGAGGTTGTCGAGGAAGCCGCTCGACCAGTCGGTGGGGGTCGAAGTCCAAGCGCCCTCCAAACCACTGGTGATCGTGTCACCGCCCTTGCCGGAGCCATAGGAATTGGCCCAGCCAAGACCCTGCTCCTCCATGCTGGCGCCTTCGGGGGCGGGGCCCACGTTGCCAGCAGCGGGCGCGGCGCCGTGGCCCTTACCGATGGTGTGGCCACCGGCAATCAGTGCAACGGTTTCCTCGTCGTTCATGCCCATGCGCGCGAAGGTGTCGCGGATATCGTGGGCGGCGAGGAGCGGATCCGGATTGCCGCCGGGACCTTCCGGGTTCACGTAGATCAGGCCCATCTGAACCGCCGCCAGGGGGCTCTCCAGTTCGCGCTCACCGCTGTAGCGTTTGCTGTCTCCGAGCCACTCCCGCTCGGATCCCCAGTAGACATCCTGCTGCGCCTCCCAAACATCCGCGCGACCACCGCCAAAGCCAAAGGTCTCGAAGCCCGTGGACTCCAGAGCACAGTTGCCCGCGAGGATCATCAGGTCAGCCCAAGAGATCTTCTGTCCGTACTTCTGCTTGATGGGCCAGAGCAAGCGCCGCGCCTTGTCCAGGTTGCCGTTATCCGGCCAACTGTTCAGGGGCGCGAAGCGCTGGGTGCCGTCGGAGGCGCCGCCGCGCCCGTCGGAGGAGCGGTAGGTACCGGCGCTGTGCCAAGCCATCCGAATGAACAGTCCGCTGTAGTTCCCCCAGTCGGCCGGCCACCATTCCTGGGAGTCGGTCAGCAGTGCGGTCAAGTCCTGCTTGAGCGCCGCCAGGTCGAGCTTCTTGAACTCCTTCGCATAGTCGAAGTCAGCGCTCAGGGGATCAGCCTTGACCGAGTTCTGATGCAGGATCGCGAGGCTCAACTGGTTGGGCCACCAATCGGCGTTGGTCACTTTCCCATCCTCATAGAAACGAGCCGCCGAGGCGCTAACGGCGGAGCCGCCCATCACCGGGCAGGCTTCCATTCCGACGGCATGGGTTTCCCCCGCTTCACCGGTGCTCGAAGAATCATGGTTCGTGGCACAGGCGACGACGAACAGCACAGAAAAACTCGCTGCCGCGCGAGTCAAGAGGTTGGTTTTGGTCATGCTTGCTAGGAGGGTTAGCGGTTGGACTTGCGAGGCCTGCAGGCAGGCCCACTCAATCGCAGAGAGTAGCCCGCACGGGCCACCACTCTTCACCCCTATCTTCGTCAGCCCGCCAGTTCCCCACCAATAGCAAGTCCCGATGCCAATGAAAGGGAGGGCCTATGAACGGCCCCTGCGCCCTCACCCTCCAACCCGGCGGTGCGAAATGGTGGTGGTACGGTTCCTGGCACCGTACCACCGCGGCCTGATCGGTCGCCCTAGACCTTGCGCGGTCCGACCATGTCCCCGGGGATTACGGCCGCATCGAAGGCCTCGCCGGACAGCAGGCCCATCTCCACCACCGTATCGCGCAGGGTAGCGCCGTCGTTGAAAGCCTTCTTGGCCACCTTGGCGGCGTTGTCGTAACCGATGTGCGGGTTAAGAGCCGTGACCAGCATCAAGGACTGATGCATCAGGCTATCCACGCGCTCAGCATTGAGCTCCAAGCCATCCACGCAATTGGTCCGGAAGGAGTCGCAGGCATCGGACAGCAAGCGGATCGACTCGAGCACGTTGTGAATCATCACCGGCTTGAAGACGTTCAGCTCGAAGTTGCCCTGGCTGCCGGCGAAGCCGACGGCGGCGTCGTTACCCATCACCTGAGCGCAGACCATGGTCATGGCCTCGCACTGGGTCGGGTTGACCTTACCGGGCATGATCGAAGAACCGGGCTCGTTGGCGGGCAGGGAAAGCTCCCCCAAACCGCAGCGCGGTCCGCCGCCGAGCCAACGTACATCGTTCGCGATCTTCATCAAGGCCACAGCGCAGACCTTCAAGGCGCCGCTGGCGAACACTAGGGCGTCGTGACCAGCCAGGGCCGAGAACTTGTTGGGAGCGGTGATGAAGTCGAGGCCGGTCTCGGTCGCGATCTTCTCAGCCACTACGCGCGCGTAGTCGGGGTGCGTGTTGAGGCCGGTGCCGACGGCGGTGCCGCCCAAGGCCAGCTCGTAGAGAGCCGGAAGGGTCGCGTTCAGCGCACGCGCAGCATCATCGAGCTGTTGTGCCCAACCGCCGAACTCCTGACCCACGGTCAGGGGCGTGGCGTCCTGCAAGTGCGTCCGGCCGATCTTGACCACGGTGTTCCAGAGCTCACCCTTGGCACGAATGGACGCGGCCAAGTTCCCTAGGGCCGGCACCAAGGTGCCCACCATCTCCTCAGCGGCGGCCACGTGCATGGCGGTCGGAAAGACGTCGTTGGAGGACTGGGCGCGGTTGACGTGATCGTTGGGGTGCACTGGACTCTTCGAGCCCATCTCGCCCCCGCGCAAGCCGATGGCGCGGTTGCTGATGACCTCGTTGGTATTCATGTTGCTCTGGGTGCCAGAGCCCGTCTGCCAAACCACCAGCGGAAACATGTCATCGTGATCGCCGCGAATGACCTCATCAGCAGCCTGCAACAGGGCGCCTTGATCATCGGCGCTAAGCACCTCCAAGTCCCCCAGCTGGATGTTGGCCTGGGCGGCGCACTTCTTAACGATGCCCAAGGCACGGATCATGGGGCGCGTGAAGGTCTGCCCACCGATCTTGAAGTTCTGCAGGCTGCGCTGGGTTTGCGCGCCCCACAGCTTGTCGCTCTGGACCTCGATGGGTCCCATGGAATCGGATTCGGTGCGGAAGCTCATGCTTGAATCGGTGGCGGATGCCGGGGAGGTACTCTGAGGGGTCATAAAAATTGGGCTACATCAAACCGAGGTCGCGCATGGCCTCGATGTCGGCTTGGACCGCGCCAGCGGTCTTCTGCATTTGAGCACGCGCTTCGGCCGAGAGCGGAAGTTCGAGCACGCGCTCGACCCCATTCGCTCCGAGCACCGCGGGCACGCCCATGTACAAGCCTTCGAAGCCGAACTCACCATTGAGCATGCAAGCGCAGGGCAGCATGCGCTGCGCATCGTTAACAATCGACTCGGCCATGGCCACGGAAGCGGATGCGGGCGCGAACCAAGCGCTACCCGTGCCGAGCAACTTGACGATCTCGGCGCCGCCCTTACGGGTACGGTTGGCGATCGCGTCGATGGTGGCGGCGTCGAGCACGTCCAAGGCGCGTGTACCGGTGATCGAACAGTGCTCGGGCATGGGCACCATGGAGTCACCGTGCGCACCGAGCACCATCGCCTGCGCATCGCGCGCGGCTAGGCCAGCGGCCTCCGCCAGGAAGTAGGCCATGCGCGCCGAATCCAAGACGCCGGCCATGCCGATCACGCGCCGCGACGGAAAGCCCAGCACATGCCGCATGAGCGTGACCATGCTGTCGAGCGGGTTCGTCACCACGATCACCACCGCGTCCGGCGACAGGCGCCGGATGTATTCGCCCACGGCCATCATCACGCGGCCGTTGACCTCGAGCAGATCCGAGCGGCTCATGCCCGGCTTGCGCGGGCGGCCGGCGGTCACGATGACCACATCGCTGTCGGCCGTATCGGCCGGATCCGAGGTGCCCACCACCCGGGAGTGGAAGCCCTCGATGGGGGCTGACTGATTCAGATCGAGGGCGATGCCGGCGGCACGTCCCTCGAGCACATCGATCAGGACGACTTCCCGGGCCAGGTTCTTGAGGGCGGCCAGGTGCGTACAGGTGGAGCCGACGTAGCCGGCGCCCACCACGGTGAGCTTGCGTGCGGGGATTCCGTTCATGACGGGCGGCGAGGATATCGCCCACCAGGCTCTGGAGCGAGGTGCGCTCCCAGGTTCAGACAGGGTTCAGGGCGGGTTAGACCTGGCATTGAGCAAGATCCGGTGCTTGTAGGCCGATTAGCCCCCCCTAGACTGGTCCAGCGCCCCCACTCGGCTCCTCGAGATTTGATCATGCCCAGCCTCCGCCACCTGCTCCCCGCCACCCTCCTCGGGGTGGCCCTGGCCGCCGCCCAAGACCTGGGCGGCCTCCAAGACAAGGCCATCCTGCCCAGCGACACCCTGCCCACGGAGCTCTCCCTGGAGCGCCCCTTCGGCCTGGATCGCGCCGATCCGCTCACCGTGGCCCCCTCGACCGAACTGATTGCCCTTGGCCGCCAGCTCTTCTTCGACCCGCTGCTCTCCACCGATAGCACGGTGGCCTGCGCCAGCTGCCACCAGCCCGCCTACGGCTTCGCCGACCCGAACCCGCTCTCCATCGGCATCCACGGACAACGGACCCTGCGCAACTCCCCCAGCCTGCTCAACCGCAGCCTCGGAGAGCACTTCATGTGGGACGGCAGCGCCGGGACCCTGGAGGAGCAAGTGCTCATGCCCATGGCCAACCCCCTCGAGATGGGCACCAGCGCCGACCTCGCCGTCGAACGCCTGAACGCGAGCAAGGAATACAGCGCCGCCTTCGAAGCGGTCACCGGAGCAGCGCCCAAGCTCGACAGCTTGGCCAGCGCCCTGGCCAGCTTCATCCGCACCTTGCACCTAGGCGACTCCCCCGTCGATCGCTTCCGCGCCGGCCAAGCCGATCAGCTGACCGAGGAAGAACGCGCCGGCCTCTGGCTCTACGAGAGCCGCGGCCGCTGCTGGCGCTGCCACTCCGGCCCCAACTTCACCGACGAGTCCTTCCACAACACGGGCGTAGGTGCCCAAGGCGGCCAGCCCGAGGAAGGCCGCTTCGGCTTCACCGCCGACGAAGCCGACCGCGGTAAGTTCAAGACTCCGACCCTGCGCGGCCTGGCCCAGACCGGTCCCTACATGCACGACGGCAGCCTCGAGACCCTCGAGGACGTGGTGCGCTTCTACCGCGATGGCGGCCACGCCAACGCGAGCCTCTCCGAGTTCGTCAGCCCGATCACCTTCAGCGACCGCGACGTAACCAACCTCGCCGCCCTCCTACGCGCCCTCTCGCGCGAGGCCACCGGCAAGCCACCGGCAGCCAAGGAATAGCCCGCCCCCATGCCGCAGCAACCCGAGTTCATCGAGGTCAGCCACGTCATCGAGCCCGGCATGGAGACCTATCGCGGCCTGCCGGTTCCCGAGCAGGTCACGCTCTTTGACCACGACGCCTCACGGGACAAGCTCTACGGCGGCCAATCCGAGTTCCTGATCGCCTCCCTACACCTGTGCGGGAACACGGGCACCTACGTGGATGCTCCCTATCATCGCTTCCGCGAGGGAGCCGACCTAGCCGATCTGGGCCTAGGCTCCGTGGCCCACTTGGAAGTGCTGCGCATCGACGCGCCCTGCCACAATCAAGCCAGCCGAGCCATTCACCCCGAGACCTTCCAAGACCGCGACCTGCGCGGCAAGGCCGTGCTCTTCCACACGGGCTGGTCCCAGCACTGGCGCACGGATGCCTACTTCGACGGCGCGCCCTTCCTAACCCGCGCCAGCGCCGAAGCCCTGCGCGATGCCGGCGCGCGCTTCGCCGGCATCGATTCGCTCAACATAGACGACGCCAACGACCTAGCACGGCCGGTCCACACGGTCCTGCTCGCAGCGGGCATCCCCATCTGCGAGCACATGACCAATCTCGCCGCCGCACCCGACGGCGGGCGCTTGCACGCGGTGCCGATCGCCTGGAAGGGCGGTGCGACCTTCCCCGTGCGCGCCTACGTAATCAAGCCCTAGGCCCTACAGCTCCACGCAGATCATCTCGTCCTGGCTGCGCATGATGAGCAGGCCATTGGAGTAGGCCATGGGCGCCCAGAGCTGGTGGTCGCGGTTGTCATCGAAGCCGAAGAGGCTAGCTTCGGCGATGGGTGCGAAGCCCTCGGGGCTGGCGGGCACGATGCGCAGGGTGCCGTTGTAGCCATCCTGGATGATGAGCTTGTCGCCGGCCAGGATCATGTGGCCGCGGCCCAGGTAGGGATCGTCGGCGGTGCGCCAGACCTCTTCGCCGTCCAGGCTTAGGCACAGCAGGCCGCCTTCCTTGCGGCGGCTGCGGGAGTCGTTCCAGTTCTCGTTGACGATATAATAGAGGTGCTCTTCGAAGCGCACGGGCTTGTGCACCTGGGCGCCGCGTTCGATGCGGAAGAGCTCCTCGAAGGAGTATTCGCCGTCCTCGACCGCGAACTTGAGCAGCACAGAGCCGCCGCGGTAGCCGCCGGTTACGAAGAGGCGCTCTTCGTCGATCTTGATCGGGCCCGGAATAGTCAGGCCCGTGAGCGTCAGGTTGTACTGCCAGATGATGGAGCCATCCTCGGGATCCAAGCCGGTCATGGTGCAAGGTGCCGCTTGGTCGCGGCCCGAGCCCGGGTTGGGCGTGGACATGAAGAGCACCTGATCCATGCCGTCCAGATTGAGCATGGTCGGTGAGGAGTGGCTGTAGCCCAGGGGATCGCTCACCCAGAGTTCCTCGCCGGACTCCGCGTCGAAGGCTACCAGGCCCACGTCTTCACCCAGGGGCGAGACGATCACTGCATCCCCGTAGAGCAGCGGGCTGTGGGACCAACCGAAGATGGGCTGCTCGCCTCCAAAGTCACGGCAATGGAACTGCCAAACAACCTCGTGGCTCTCGCGACTGATGGCGGTGATCTCACCATGGCCGCCCGTGAGAAAGACCATGCTCTCGGACACGGTCGGCACACAGCGCGCACCCGGAAAACCTACCCGGCCCTTGGACTCGTACGCACAACGCCAGAGTGCCTCGCCGCTGGTCAGGTCGTACACGCGCAAGCCCTCGCCACCGCCCGGCTCGCGGTCCATCACGAAGACCTTGCCATCGCGAATCGCCGGGCCGCCGAAGCCCTTCTCCACTGCGACCTTCCAGTGCACCTTCGGACCAGCTTCACCCCAGGCAAAGTCCGAGTCGATCGGCCCGATCATGGAGGTGCCATTGGGGCCGTGGAATTGCGGCCATTCCGGTCCGAGATCCTGGGCCTGTACAGTCAGGCTGAGGGGAGCGAACGAGAGCAGGCAGAGCAAGGCTTGTGTGCGCATGCAGGATGCTAGCCCCCAAACGGCTCTCCCGATCGGCCCCTACACAAGGCTGACCAGCCCCATGCGGTGCTTAAGCAGCGAGGAAGGCCGTGCCTTCCTTCTTCCACCAAGTGCGCCAGGCCTTCACGCGCTTGGCACGATCCGCATCCGAGGCCAGGGGCTCGAAGCCAAAGTCCCGACCGGCGATCTTGCGCAGAGCCACCATGGCGGCCTCACGCACGGCACCCGAGGAATCCTCGAGGGTCTCGATCAAGCCAGGCACGCCTGCGCGCCCATCCAAATCCATCATGGCCCGAGCTGTGGCCATACGCACGAAGAGGTCTTCGTCGCCCAGCATGGGAACCAGGTGCGACACCACGCGCGGATCGCCGGTCTCGGCCAAATCGTAGACCGCTTCCATGCGAATGCTCGAGCTGGCGTGGGCCAGATCTCCGAGTAAGCCCTCCCAGGGGGCAGGTCCGGCCTGTGCCGCACCCGGAGCCGTCATACCAGCAGGAGCCGCGGGCTCGCGGGTCGCCAGCTCGCGCAGGCCCTCTTCAAACTCCACCACCCGGTCGGCGTAGAAGCGTTGGTCGGTCTCGAGGGCGTTCATGCGTTCGCCCAAACCCGCCATGAGTTGTTCGATGCGGTCCTGCTTACCGGATGCGGTAGAGCGCAGGGCTTCGAGCTCGGCCTGTACCCCGGCGAAGGCGGCCAACTGCTTTTGATCACTGGCCTGCAGGGCCGCCAGCTGAGCCTGCAGTAGATGCATGAGCTCTTCGCTGCGGGCTTCCGCGCGACCGCCCAGCTCGGCCATGCCGGCCTGCAGGCGTTGATCCTGCTCGCGCAGCACGGAGTTGCGTGCGCGGCCCTCCTCGGTGAGGGCATCCTCAAGGCGGCCTAGACCGGCCTCGGTACCTTCGAGGCGATCAAGAAAAAGGGCCAAGCCACCCCCGGCAACCGCCAAGGCAAGCAGGCCCACAAAGACTCCAGCCGCTCCACCACCGCCGCGTGTGACCACGAGCGGAGCAGGCGCTCCGGCCGCTGGCAGGCCATTGGCGCCAGCAGCGTGCTCCTCGTGGGGAGCGCCACCGCCGCCCATGGCGCGGTCGCAGTTGGCGCAAACCAGGCGACCGGCCTGCTGAAAAGCACGGCCCCGCTCCATATCGCTAAAGGGGACCGACTCGTTGCAGAGGTCGCAGAACTGAATATCCATGCGCGGGGCCCGAGTAGGGCTAGGGGGTAGGGGACTCACCAGAGGGTGAGCGGAATCCGGCCCGAGCGCGAACGAATTTCTTGGGGGCAGGCGCCCTATTGGTGAATTGGGCCGCCCGCCACACCTGGAGGCTACTTGAGCAGCAGGTCGCCGCTGCGTGCTGAAACCCACTCGCGCCAGCGGCCAACGGCCGGAGCACGGGCCTCCATGGCGGCCTTGGGCACGAAGCCGTGGTCCAACTTGGTGGCCCCGCGCAGGGTTTTGAAGCACATGGCGCGGGCGAAGAGGCGCTCGTCCTCGAGGCCGTCCACCAGCACGCTTACATACTTCCAATCGCCTAGACGTAGGTGCGTGCGAGCACGGCTGTACATCAGGTCCTGCTGATCGGCGGCGGGCCAGGGGATCATTCGTAGGGGCTCGACCAGGCGGCCATCACGGGTGGTGGCCAAGGCGGCCAGGGCCAGATCCGATACCTGGGGCCGGGTATCACCGGCCATGAGCAGCAGGCGGCTGTAGGCCAGCTCGCCCTTGTCGGCCCACCACTGGATCATCTCCACCTGGCCTTCAACCCCGTGCACCCAGGGCATTTGCTCCATGCGCTGCTCCATCTGCACGATCAGGTCCGGGGTGGGATCCAACCAGCCTTGGCCGGCAGCGATGGTCTCAATGCCATAGGGCGTCGACTCCTTGGGCGTAGAGGAACAGGCGACAAGGCCAGCGAAGGCCAACAGGATGGGAAGCTTGATCGAGCGGAACATGATTTCTCCTAGAGGACGTGGGGCCGAGCCCACAAAGAGACACATCGGCTCCAAGGCCCATTCCCTTGAGCTTTTGGACGGCTCTAATGACGCCTATCCTCTGCCAGGGCGTAGCCCTAGGGGTCTGACCAGGGCGGCCGCAGCCATAGCCAGCAGCCCAAAGGCCAAGAGCCAGGGCGCTGAAGGGTGCGTTGCGGGCGCATTTCGGCCCTCCCGACCCACTGCGGGGGGCCATTCCATGGGCAGCTGCGCCCCGCGCACCGTCAATTCCCTGGGCGCGGGCGTGACCAGGGCCAAACGCCCCCATTCCCGCCCCTGGGCCGTGAGCACTAGCATGTGCTGCTCGCCGCTAGCCCGCCCCGCCAAGGCCGGCGGCACCGGGGCTGAGCGTGCGGTCCTCGGGTCCGCGCTACGCACGTCCGGTCCGAAGACCAGGGGCTGCGTCTCGAGGCCGAGCAGGGAACCCTGCAACTGCGCCGGCCAGTCCGCAGGCACATTTTCGAGGCGCACCCGCCCAGGGTCCAAACTCACGCGTAGTTCGCCGCGTTCCGTGCGCCCCATTCCGTCCTGCGCCAAGGCCAAGAGCAAAGGTGCGAGAGCCGCAGGATCCGCGCCCAGGCAAGGCATCCATTCGAGCGCAGGCAGGCTGGCCAGAGAAGCCGTGCGACCGAGGCCAACGCGTCCGATAGCGAGCAAAGGCTCGCCCTCCATGCCGTGCAAGAGCACCTCTGATTCGCGCTCCGTCGCCTCGTTCGGCACCGAGCGCAGGTAGCCCTCCAGGGGTGAGCAAGGGAGCGCCCCCGAGCGCTGCCAAGCGCCCACCAAACTCGCCCCAAGACCTTCCGGATCGAGGCTCTCGGGGGCTGCGAGATGTGCCTGCATGCCCACGTCCCGGCGCACGCGCTCGGCGAAGATCTCCTCCACCAGCATGCGCTCCAAGTCGCGCAGGTCGCCAGCCGAGATGACGCTCTCGCCCTCTAAGAGCAGTCCCGAGAGGATGCTCAGGTTTGGGCGCTCGCCGATGGCGACCACCGCTAGGTCCGCGTCCGTGGCGGCTAGCCGTAGGCGTAGGTCGCTTGGCTGACGATGGCTGAAGCCCGTCTGGTAGCCATCGCTGAGCAGCACCACCAGGGCCCGCCGGCGTCCAGGGACCTCTGCCTCGCGATCGTTGATGAAATGGTGCAGGGAATAGACGATGTCCGTATTCCCGCCGGGCGCTCGCACGGACATTAGCTGGCTGAGGGCCGCCACGCGCTCGCTCTCGTCCTGCGATGCCTCGGAATCGAAGAGCACCGGGCGCACCAGGTCTCCGGTGAAGAACCAGAGCTGCACGCGGTCGCCCTCGGGCACGCTGGGCACCAGGCCCATGACCGCATCGCGCACTCGATCCCAGCGGCTGCGAACGCCGCTCTCCGGTTCGTTCATGCTGCCCGATCCATCGACGAGCAGGATCACATCGCGCGGTTCCTGGTCCTCCGTGCGCGGTTCGAGTGGAAGCAAGCCCCCGAGGGGCGTATCCCCCCAACCACCGAACAGGCCCGTGCCTCCCGCGGCGAGCCAACCGCCCCCATCGCGCACGAAACTCTCGAGCCCCATGCCCGCCAATTGGGACGGACCCAGGTCGACGCTCATGACCGCATCCCAGTGTGTGAGTCGCTCCGCTAACTGGTCCGGCTCACACCAATCGAATTGCAGGCCGCGCGGGGCCTTGCGGGTCCAAGCGCCACGCAGGATCGCGCCCCTCTCCGCCTCGGCAACGACCCCGATCACGGGCCGCTTCCCAACGCGCACATGCAGGCGCGCGCTGTCGTCCTCCGGACTGCGATCGGCCACGCCCACACCGAGCTTGGCGTGCAGGGTCCAGAGCCCTTCCTCTAATTCGCCTAGGTCAAAGCGCGCGCGGTGCACGGGCGACTGCGCATCGCCGGCGGAGCCGGCGCCTGCGGCGAGCAGCTCCTCCCGGTGGCGTGCTTCGCCGGGTCCGGTCAGGCTGAAGCGGACCCAAGCCGGATCCGCCTGCGGGCCGCGCGTGCGCCAGCGTAGGCTGACCGCCAGACTCGAGCCCATGGGCACGTGAGCTGGGCCGCGCAACTCCACCAGGCTTACATCATCCACCGCGGGCGCCGGCAGATCGAGCTGACGTACCGCATATCCGTCACGCACCAAGGCCAGCAGTCGCGCGCTGGGATCGGGACCATCGAAGCTGCGATCGCCAACGAGCACCAGTTCGCCCAGGGCGCGGTCCGCTTCGCGCAACCAGCCCTCGGCCACGGCCACAGCGCGGTCCAAGGGCGTGCCTAGGTCCTCGCCGTGGGGCACCAAGGGTTGCCAGGTTCCCGAGCCCGCGTAAACCGCCCAAGCCTCGCAGCTTGCAGGCCCGAAGAGCCGCTGTACTTGCGGCGCGCAGCGCACCACGGCCAGTTCCTGTCCCGCCGCTCGCGCGGCGCGTGCTTCCGTATCCACCAGATGCAAGTAGAACCCCGCCAGGCCGCGGCGCGTGCGAACGGCGCTGGCCGACGCATCGAGCACCACCAC
>JBLIOL010000057.1:0-20910 GCA_047639615.1 Planctomycetota bacterium
GCGGGCGGTTAGCACGATCAGCAGGCTGCACGCCTGCCCCACGCGAGTGGCGTCCGGGCCCCCGGACGCCACTCGCTTTTTCGTAGCCACAAAACGGGGCCATTCCGCTGCTTCAGTACTCCCTCGACACTTCCGCAACCATCGCCGCAGACAGCGGTAGTCCTTCTCGTACGGCCTGCCGCTTCCGAATCCGCTGCGCGAATCCACGAACCCTAGGAATCCACGCCATGAGCAACACCCGCTCTAGAAGCACTGCCAGCCAACTAAACGACGAAGTCTGCGAGATGGAGATGACGCCGATGATCGACGTCACCTTCCTGCTGCTGATCTTCTTCATCGTCACCCTCAAGTTCAAAGTCCTCGAGGGCAAGCTCAGCGCTTACCTACCCAAGGATGTGGGCCCGAACCCCAATGAGGCCGAGCAGCCGGACAAGGTGACCATCAGCCTGCGCGTGCTCGAGCCTGGTACCAAGCTGAGAGCTGACGGCAAGACGCCCTACAACGACCCTTCCGGCGCAGACCGCTTCGTCTGGGGCCCCGACCGAGTCGTCGAATATGGAGTGGGTGCCAACCGCACCACGGACCCCGTGCGCCTGCTCGAGATCCTAGAGCGCGTCTACTCCCGGCGCGATGATCTGGCGCCGGCCACCATCGACGCCCTACCCGGCACGAGCTACGGGGACGTAGTACCGCTCCTAGACATGGCCGTTGCTGCCGGCTTCACGGACATCACCTTCGTAGGCGCGCGTCCCGACGAGCGGCCCTAGGCAGCCTTGTTCATGGCGACACACACCAGAACTCGCGAGTGCGTGTCTGGTGTGTGCCCGCCGCTGGAGGAATTGAGCTAGCCCCAGCGCAACCGCACTCGCGCCTTGTACTAGAACTGTTTGTCGCCGCCTGGTCTTGGGCCTGCCTCCTCCCACCAGCGCATGAACAACTCAGCTCCTCGCCTTCGGGGCCGCACTTGCCGCTCCAGGCATCTGGCCTCCCTACTGCTCCTCAGCACCCTCGCACTCAGTGGCCTGGGGGGCGCCTTGGCGTCCCATTGATCGGCCACCGGCGGGCACCCTGAAGCCCCCACGGTCGAGGTGAAGAGGGCGAAATCGGACAGCGGCGGAGCCCCGCTCCAGAAACTGCGCTACCGCCTGGGCGATCTGCGCAGCCAAAAGCTGGCCGAAATCGGTCAGGAACTCGAGCGAAGCCATAAATTTCTGCCGGGGCTCGAAGCCCCTCGCGTCGTGATCCAAGCGGGCCCAAAAGTCACCTGCCGCGAGCTGGGCAAAGTTCTGGAAGAGATCCTGCTGGCCGGCTTCTCGAGCATCGAAATTCAGCGCCCGACCATCTAGGAGCCCCCGAATGTCCACCCTGAGCCCCCAGAGCGGGTTTCCTAGCCTCTGCGTAGCCCTTCCAGCCCGAACCGCAGAGCCTAAGAAGTCTGCGAGGATCTGGTATCCGGCGGCCCTCCGGTCGCTATGGGTCCGCAGCGAAAGGAAGGCTAGAGGCCCGTGCGACCCGTACGGAAATCCAAGCCGATCCCCCCTAGCATCCTGATTTGCGCCCTTCGGTTTTGACGGGCCAAACCTAGCTCGGGTATCCTCCGCCACAGTCCACGCGACCTGTCAGGTCGCGTGCCCCCCCGTCCCCCCCGCCCAACGCACCGGCGCGTCCCTAGTAGACTGCGCCACGCTTGAAGGTCCCCGCTGCAGCGCCCGGCCGTCCCCGCTCCTAGAGCGCAAGACGACCCGGCCAACTGTCGGCGGTTCCCCCCTAGCTGTTTACCGCCATTCGCGAAGAGTTGCACGAATGAGGATCGCCGGTTCTACCCTCCCTATCTCCCTTCTCCTTATCACGGCCTGCGCCACTGCTCCTTCACAGGAGTCCGCACAGGACGCGACGAGCGAGTCCCCCCAACAAGCTTCGGCCGATGGGAGCACAAATAGTGCGAACATCGACCCCAGCGCACCCGTAGGCGCCAGCATTGCTGCGCCTCAGGACACTGACTTACAACAGCAGTCCCAGCAACTGAGCCTGCGCGAGCAAGCTCGCAAGATGCTGGTACAGAACGCGCTCGACAATGCGCGCGCTGCAAAAGCTGATGGTCGTCTTGAGGATGCTCTCGACGAGCTGGAAAGCGCCTTGCGCGAGGACAGCGACAACCTAGAGGCCAAGCGCCTCTATGTCGAAGTTCGCGCCCTGCAAGGTGATGGTTACGCTGGAAATCTCAGCGTTGCTGAGATGCTCGCTGAGCAGCACAGCTTGGCCGTCCAGCAGATGCACTCCGAAGCACGCGAGTACGTCAACCGGGGCCAACTGGCCCTCTCCCGCAAGGAGTACGACAAGGCCATCAGTGAACTGTCTCTGGCAGTGAACCATGTGCGCCAGTCGCCCTACCAGCTGGATTGGGACGGTCTCGACGACGAAGCCTCCACCCTGCTTGCCCAGGCCAAGTCGGAGCGCAAAGCCGCTCTCGATGCCAGCCTTCGCGCCAAGGAGGAGCAGTCCCTGGCTGCCCTGCGCCGCGCTGAGCAAGCTCAAAGCTCCCGTGAGCAGGCCATCACCAACAACATGTTGGAGCAGGCCATCAGCAGCTTCCAGACGTCGAACTACGACGCCTCTGTGGAGTTCGCTGACCAAGTCCTGCGTCGCGCCCCGCGCAACGCTCAGGCCTTGGAAGTTCGCGATGCAGCCTTCCGCGCCGGTCGCGACAAGGTCAACCGCACCTACATCGAGACCAAGCGGGAGGAATTCGCCAAGTGGAAAGAGTACCTCCACGAGCTTGAGATCCCGTGGACTGGTGTCATCACCCTGCCCGACCAGGATCGCTGGCGTGAGATCACCGAGCTACGCGGCAAGCGTCGTGGCCTGGACCTCTCCCAAAAGGTGTCCCCCAGCGAGCTCGCCCTGCGCGATCAGCTGCGTACCACCGGCGTGATCCTGCCCAACATTGAAGAAGAGGAGAGCTTGACCACCGTGGTCAACATCATCCGCGACTTCACTGGTCTGGCTCTGGTCGTTGACGCGGCAGCCGAGGAAGCTGTCACCGCTGAAGGCATCGCCTTCAACATCAACTTCCCCAACGAGATCACGGTCTACCAGGCCCTCGAGTTCCTCACCAGCGAAGCTGGCGAGGACGTCACCTGGACCGTGCGTCACGACGCCATTCTGGTCACGACCCGCGAGAAAGCTCGCGGCAAGCCGATCGTTCACAACCACGTTGTGCACGACCTGATCATGGCTCTGACCGACTTCACCGGTCCCCGCATCAACCGTCTGCGCTTGCTCGAAGAGCTTGAGGACGAGGACGGCGGTGGCCCCTTCGGCGGCATCGGTGAGGCTCCGCGCCTGATCGAGATCGACGACTTGGTCGCTCTGATCCAAGAGAACATTGGTATCGGCACCTGGGACGACGATGGTGTTTCCATCGAGCCCGTCGAAGGTTCGATCATCATTAGCCACTCCCCTGACGTTCAGCAGGCCGTGCGCGACTTCCTTGAGGACCTCCGGCGCTTCAACAGCTCCCTGGTCACCATCGAGTCCAAGTTCATGACCGTCGGCGACAACTGGATCCAGGAAGTCGGCGTCGACCTCCGTGGTCTGGACACCGCTGACCTGACGGACGTCACCAACGGCCTCGAGGACCAAGCCTCCCGCGGACTCGACAACGGTGGTTCCGGTGCCTCTGGCCAGAACGCTGCTGGTCCCCCGAGTGCTGGTTTCTTCTTCGATGACGAGGGCGACGGCGCCTTCGCTGGTACCACCCAGAACTTCTTCGGAAGCGCTCTGGGCGGTGCACTCAGCACCATCGGTGGCTTCACCTTCCAGATGACCCTCTTCGACGATGCAGAGCTCTCCGCGATCCTGCGCGCCGTCGAGAAGTCGAGCCGTTACGAGCTGGTGAACAGCCAGATGCTGAGTGTGCACAACACCCAGCGCGCATACGTGACGGTCATCACCCAGCAGGCCTACATCCAAGACTTCGATGTGGAGGTCGCTCAGTTCCAAGCTGTTGCTGACCCCTCCATCAACGTCCTGCATGAAGGCGTGGTCTTGGACGTGCGCCCCACCATCAGCCACGACCGCAAGTACCTGTCCCTGGAGATCCAGCCCACCGTGGCCAAGATCGTCAGCCTGCGTACTTTCTCCACCACCCTGGGCGGCAACACTTCCCCGGTGGACTTCCAGCTCCCCGAGCTCGAAGTTCAGAGCGTGAACACCTCGGCGTACCTGCCGGACGGTGGCTCCATCCTCCTGGGCGGCTTGTCCAGCATCCGCAACATCGAGCGCCGGGCGGAAGTCCCGTGGCTCGCCCGCGTGCCGATCCTCGGCTTCCTCTTCAAGTCTGAAGGCTACAGCGACGAGCGCGAAAGCCTGATGATCCTCATCACTGCGTCCATCCGCGACGTACGTGAAGAGGTCGAGAACAAGCTCGAGAGGAAGTACTAGGGGCAAAGCCCCGAGTACTTCTCATATCTCTGGTTCAACGGCTGACGCCGTTGAGACGATTGCCAGAGGAGACTCTGAGCCAAACGCGAGGGCCGCTTTCCACTCTGGGGGGCGGCCCTCGGCTCGTTTGACGGATGACGCCGTTGAGACGATTGCCAGAGGAGACTCTGAGCCAAACGCGAGGGCCGCTTTCCACTCTGGGGGGCGGCCCTCGGCCTGTTCGACGGCTGACGGCGTTGAGACGATTGCCGGGGACGGAGGCTCAGCGGGCGTTTGGCTGTACTCGTCGGAGCACATTCCTGGGCGCTGCGGGCCTAGTCGCGTTGATATGGGCTCGGGTGCGACACGCAGCGAAGGAACGGGGTTGCAGGGAGTGTTCGCTAGGGGCTGCCGGCTGCTGGCTGCTGGTGGCTGGTGGCTGGTGGCTGGCGGCTGGCGAAGGGAGGGTCCGGGTTGGGGTGGCGCGCCAGGGCGGTCCGCTGCTACGCAGGACTGGACGCGTCCGAGTCGGCCTCTGGCCGGGAGGCGCGCAGGGCGGCTCCGGCGATTGAATAGAACCAGCACATCAGGATCACGGGTCACCCCTCTTCCGGGGGTCAACTCGAGCTTGGCGTTGGGGCCCGGCGACGGTTTGCTGCCGAATCAAGATCTGACCGCTCCAGCATCTACCTGACCGGCACGACCTCTGCCCTCCCGCGCGCCCCCCCGGCCAGAGGCCGGCTCCGGCGCGTCCAATGCTCAGCAACAGCAAACGGCCCTACTGCTCCGCAGCACCCCCGACCCTCCCATCGCCAGCCCACGGCCTGCGGCCGAGCTCCGTCGGTCCCTAGTGCCCTGACACTCGGAATCCCAGCCACCGTTCGCTCAGCGCCTAAGCCCTCGCCGAATTCCCGGCCCGGCGGTGGCTTGCCCGGCCCGGGCGAGTGCGTGATGTAGGCTTGGCCGGAGGCCAGGCCAGGCAGGCGAATCGGTTTGGCCTTGATCTGGGTACACTCTCCCCCATGCCGACATTGCGCGCTGTCTTGTTTGATGTGGATGACACGCTGTTCTCCACCCGGGAGTTCGCCAAGAAGGCGCGGCGCAATGCTGTGCTGGCGATGATCGAGGCTGGCCTGCGGCTGCCGCCTGATGAGGTGCAGTCTGAGCTGGAGGAGGTCATCTCGGAGTTCAGCTCCAATTACGACCACCACTTCGACAAGCTGCTCATGCGGCTGCCCCTGGCGGCTCAGGTGGGCACTAACTCGGCTCTGATCGTGGCGGCCGGTGTGGCCGCGTATCACGACACGAAGTTCCGCGACCTGGCACCCTTCGACGATGTGAAGCCCTTCCTGCGGGCCCTCAAGGACGCTGGCCTGGTCACTGGCTGCATCACCCACGGCTGGACCACCAAGCAGGCGGAGAAGCTCATCCGCTTGGGCATCGTGCCCCTGCTCGAACCCCAGGCGGTGTTTATCTCTGATCAGGTCGGCATCTCCAAGCCCAACCCCAAGCTCTACTCCACCGCCCTGCGCAAGCTGGGCCTAGAGCCCGGCGAGGTCATGTATGTGGGCGACAACCTGGCCCACGACATCTTGCCGCCTATCTCCCTGGGCATGCATACGGCTTGGATCCACCGCTCAGCCAAGCCCGGCCAGGACATGGCAATCCACGCTGAGCACAGCATCGCGAACTTCCGCGAGCTGGCCGAGATCCTGCGTAGCGGCTACGGCGTGCCCCTAGAGGTCTTCTAGCCAGATCCCGGGCACCCAGCCGTCCCCTACGCTATATTCCGGGGCTCAGAGACCGCCCCGCTTGACCCTGGCAGCCCCCCACCGGGCGCCACAAGTCCACACGATCAATCCCATGACCCACACGCTTCCCGAGCTCCCCTTCTCGCCCGACGCCCTCGCACCCTGGTGCACCGCGGAGACCTTCTCCTATCACCATGGCAAGCACCATGCCGCTTACGTTAAGAACCTAAACGGCCTGATCGACGGCACCCCGAACGCTGATAAGTCCCTCGAGGACATCATCAAGAGCTCCGAAGGCGGCCTGTTCAACAACGCGGCTCAGCACTTCAACCACAGCTTCTTCTGGAACTGCCTGCGCCCCGCCAGCGATGGCGGTCCGAGCGCCGAGCTGGCCGCCGCCATCGACTCGGCCTTCGGCTCCATGGAGAAGTTCCAGGAAGCCTTCGCCGGCAAGGCAGCCACCCTCTTCGGCAGCGGCTGGGCCTTCCTCGTCAAGAAGGCTGACGGCAGCCTCGACATCGTCCAGTACGGCAACGCCGCCTGCCCCCTTACCGACGGTCACACTCCCCTGCTGACCCTCGACGTCTGGGAGCACGCCTACTACATCGATCACCGCAACGCGCGTCCCGCCTACATCAAAGGCTTCTGGCAACACGCCAACTGGGACTTCGCCTCCAAGAACTTCGCCGGCTAGTTTTGAGCCAGCAGAACGAGAGCCGGGGCGCGCGACTATAGTCGCGCCCCCCCCCCCCCCCCCCCCCCCCGGCTCTCGTTTGTGCGAGGTGCATGAGTCCACTCCCGGGCTTACTCCCGGGCTTACTCCCGGGCTTACTCCCGGGCTTACTCCCGGGCTTACTCGGGTGCGAAGCGCTGCAACTTGCGTTGCAGGGAGCGCCGGTGAATCCCGAGCCGACGCGCGGCCTCCGAGATGTTGCCGCCGGTATCCGAGAGCACGCGTTGAATGTGCTCCCACTCCGTGCGCGCCAGGGTCGGCGCCTGATAGCCCTCGGTGGGGTCGCCGAGCTTGCTGCGGCCACTCTTTTCGAAGGCCGCGATCAAGTCGTCCGCGTCCGCCGGCTTGGGGATGAAGTTGACCGCGCCCAGGTTGATCGCATCCACCGCAGTGGAGATGCTGCCGTAGCCGGTCAGCACCAAGATGCGCGTGGTGGGATCGATCTCAACCAAGGCCTGCAACAGCTCAAGCCCGCTCTTGCCGGGCATGCGCATGTCGACGATGGCGTACTCGGGAGCGCTAACATTGGCCAAGGCCAGGGCTTCTTCGAAGCGCCCCGCCGTACGTACCTGAAAGCCGCGCTCGCGCAGGGCTTGGGCCAATCGTTCGCGCAGGACGACGTCGTCGTCTACGAGGAGCAGGTCGCCAGGGATCAAGCCGGAGACGGGCTCAGGGGAGCCGGATTCAGTGTTCATGACGCCCCCAAGGTAGTCCCCTTCGCGCCTCATGCACTCTCCCGCCTCTAGAATCGAGGCGATAGTGTCGGATCGAGCCCTCGGGTTGATCTAGTCCGCTGCCGAGCGCGGCGGCACACGCAGGTGAGCGACGGTTCCAACGCCGACTTTGGACTCCAATATCAACTCGCCTCCCAGCCGATCGACCACGCTGCGGGACAGGAAAAGACCCAGCCCCATGCCCTCTCCAGGCTCCTTCGTGGTGAAGAAAGGGTCCTGAGCGCGGGCCACGGCCTCGGCGTCCATGCCGGGCCCTTGATCGCGCACGGCCAGATCCAAGAGGCCACGCTCCAGGGTCACGCGCAACTCCACCCGCGCCCCGGCCGGCGAAGCGTCCAGAGCGTTCGAAAGCAGGTTGCGCAAGGCCATAGCCACGGCCTCCACCGGCAGCCGCAGCTGGGCCAAAGAGGCCTCATCGGAGATGTAGCTGTCCACGCGGCGGGCCCCGGGCAGTTCCTCCAGGGTGTCGGCCACCAGGTCCTGCGCCTCGAGCTCCAGGAGCGTCTCTCCTGCGCGATCACCCGATTCCATGTGCATGCGGTCCAAGATGCGCCTACAGCGCGCTACCTCGCCCCGTACAAGGCGCAGGTCCTCCACCGCCCGCGGCGATTGACCCTCACGCTCCAGGGAGCGCACCAACTCCTTGGCCACCACCGCGATGGTCGAGAGCGGCGTAGCCAGCTCGTGAGCCGCCCCCGCCGCCAGGGTTCCGAGGGCTTCCAGACGCTCCGCCCGGGCCTGATTCTCACGCTCGGCCTGCAGGGTCTTCGAACTGCGCGCCAGGGCGCGCGTCACCAGCCCCACGAACCCCACGGTGATCGTGGCCGACATGACCAAGCTGATCAGCTGACCAACGAGGTACAGGGAGCTTCCGACCTCAGCCCCGGGCAAAGGCTGCGAGAAGGCGAACAGGCTCAGCAAGCAGCCGAAGGCCACCAGCGCTCCAACCAAAGCCAGCCGCACGGGTAGCAGCACGGCTCCCAGCACCAGGTGCACGAAGATGAATGACGTGAAAGGATTCGAGAGCCCGCCGGTGAGGCCCAGCAAGATCCCGAGGCAGAGGGTGTCGAGCACCATCACCACCGACTGCACGCGCCAGGCCACACCCGTAGGCGCGCCCGCCGCACGCCAACGCCCATACCAGCGCAACATGCCGAGATTCGAGGCTAGCTCGAAGAGGAGCACCGCGAACAGGGAGCCCATGGGCAAGGGAATCCCCAACCCATAGCGTACCAACAGGATGGTTCCCAACTGGCCCACCACCGCTGCCCAGCGCAGCTGCAGAAGCCAGGAGAGGTGCGTCCGCCCAGGCGTCGAGAAGTCCGGCGCCAGGACCGTACGTCCACGGGACGTGCGGCTCACGCCAGGGCCTCGCCCTGTCGTAAATGGCACGCGGCCTGCTGGCCGGGCGCAACCTGCAGCACCTCGGGATAGCTCTGCTTGCAACGCTCCTCCACCGCCGGACAACGGGTGTGGAAGTAGCAGCCGCTGGGCGGATTAATCGGTGAAGGCACGTCACCCTCGAGGGGGATGCGCTCACGCCGCTGGCGCGGGTCCACCCGCGGAATAGCCGAGAGCAGCGCCTGAGTATAGGGATGCTGCGGCGCGTTGAAAATTTGATCCGCGCTGCCCTGCTCGACGATGCGACCCAGGTACATGACCGCTACCCGGTGCGAGATGTGGCGCACCACCGACAGGTCGTGAGCGATGAAGATGTACGACAGTCCGTACTCATCCTGCAGATCCTTAAGCAGGTTCACGATCTGCGCCTGAATCGAAACGTCGAGGGCCGACACGGCCTCATCGCAGACGATCAACTTGGGCCGCAGAGCCAGGGCGCGCGCGATGCCCACACGCTGGCGCTGCCCACCTGAGAACTCGTGCGGAAAGCGGTTGGCCACATCGGGACGCAGACCAACCTTCACCAGCAGGTCCGCAATGCGATCGTGCAGCTCGCTGCCCTTGGCAATGCCATGCACCCGCAGAGCCTCGCCGATGGCGTTGCCCACGGTAATGCGCGGATTGAGGCTAGCGTAGGGATCCTGGAAGATGATCTGCAGGTCGCGCCGATACTCGCGCACCTGGCGCGGGTCCAGATCAAAGAGATCCACCGGCTCCGCGTCCGGCGTCGGGCGGTAGAGCGCCTGACCGGCGGTGGGTTCGATCAAGCGCAGTAAGCTACGCCCGGCCGTGGTCTTGCCGCAGCCCGACTCCCCCACCAAGGAGAGCGTCTCGCCGTGACCGACCTCGAAATCGAGCCCGTCCACCGCGTGCACATCGCCCAGATGCCGGCGCAGCACACCGCCGCGAATGGGGAAGAACTTTTTGAGGCCGCGGACCTCCAATAGGGGCTTCGATACGTCGCTCATAGCTCGGAAGCCTGCTCCAGGTGATGGCAAGCCACCAGGTGCGCTTGACCCTCACCGCGTTCCAGAAGCGGCGGCTCTTCGGCCGCACACTGCTCGCTGGCCAAGGAACAACGCGTACGGAAACGACAGCCGCTCGGGAACTGGGTAGCGCTGGGCACGATGCCCGGAATCGTCGTCAGGCGCTCGCCCGGGTCGGACAGATCCGGTAGGGAGCGCAAGAGGCCGATCGTATAGGGATGCTTGGGCGACTCGAAGAGCTCCACCGCTGAGGCGTACTCCACCACCTTGCCCGCGTACATCACGGCCACGTGGTGCGCGCACTCCGCCACCACACCCAAGTCGTGGGTGATCAGCAGCACGCTCATGCCGGACTGCTCTTGCAACTCGCGGATCAGGTCCAGGATCTGCGCTTGAATGGTCACATCCAGAGCCGTGGTCGGCTCGTCGGCGATCAACACGGACGGATCGCAGCACATGGCCATGGCGATCATCACGCGCTGGCGCATGCCTCCCGACAACTCGTGGGGAAAGCTATCCACGCGCGTCTCGGGGCTCGGAATACCCACCTTGCGAAGCATGTCGATGGCGTGCTCGCGGGCCTCCTTCTTGCTCTTACCCTGGTGCAGCGTGATCGCCTCCATGATCTGGTTGCCCACGGTGTAGACCGGGTTCAGGGCCGTCATGGGCTCCTGGAAGATCATGGCGATGTCGTTGCCGCGAATCTCGCGCAGCTCCTCGGGAGCCATGCTGACCAGGTCCTTGCCGCGGAACTTGATCGTGCCACCGACGATGCGCCCAGGAGGGTTCGGCACCAGGCCCATGATCGATAGCGCCGTCACCGACTTGCCACTGCCGGACTCGCCGACGATGCCCAAGGTCTCGCCCTCGAGCAGGGTGTAGCTGACCCCATCCACGGCCCGCGCCACACCCTCGTCGCCGAAGAAGTGGGTCTGCAGATTCTCGATCTCGAGCAGCGGCTTGGCCGCCGAGCGCAGCTGCGCTGCGCGTGAGGATTTGGCTTGTTCCGACATGGGCTCAGACCTTCATCTTCGGGTCCATGGCGTCGCGGACGGCGTCCCCGACGAGGTTGTAGCAGGTGACTGTGATGAAAATCAGCACGCCCGGGAAGATCTGAATCCACCAGTGACTGGGATCGCGCGACTCGTTCACGAGCGAACCCCAGGACGCTTCTGGCGGCAGGATGCCGAAGCCGAGGAAGCTGATGGCAGACTCGGTCAGGATGCCTGCGGCCACGGCGAAGGCCGCGCTCACGAGCACTGGGCTCATGGCATTGGGCAGCACATGGCGGAAGATCGTGCGCCGATTGGAGAAGCCCAAAGCGCGCGCTGCCACCACGAACTCCGCATCGCGCAGTCGCAAGAACTCGCCGCGTACCAGGCGCGCCGTGCCGGTCCAACGCACCAGCGCGATCACGATCACGATGGCGAAGATTGGCTTGACCACATCCTGCGGGATGAAGGCCATGGTCATCAGGATCAGGAAGAAGGCCGGGATCGACTGCAGGATTTCGATCAAGCGCATGATCGCGATGTCCACCCAACCGCCGAAGTAGCCGGCCAGTGCACCGAAGACCACGCCTATCACGGTCAGCAGGAAGGCCGAGAGAATGCCCACGGTCAGACTCGTGCGCGCGCCCCAAATCAGGCGCGTGATGAAGTCGCGGCCCTGGTTGTCGGTACCGCTCAGGTGTCGGTTCCAATCGTTGCGCTCGGGCTCGGCCTCACGCACCAGAATCGGGGTAAGCACCTCTTGCGCGCCGGCGGCAGCGATCTCCTCCGCGCTCACTTCGCGGCTCACGTAGGCGCCTTGCTCGTCGATCTCGGAGCTCGCGGCCCAAGTGGGCGGACGAAACATCTCCTCCCGGTGGCTCTCCGCAACCCCGTAACGCAAGGGCGTCCAGATCAACTGGCCCTCGTCCCCGGAACCCAGTCCCTCGCCGGCAGCCACGCGCAGCATGGTGCCCTCGGTGAGGCCAGCCTTGTAGGGCGCGTTAACGTTCATGTTCTCGCCCGGGCCCCAGCGTTGGGCATAAGCGAAGGAACCCACCACGCTGCACAGCAGCACGATCAAGACCTTGCGCCGACGCCAGCGCCGGATACGGTCACGACTGCGCCAGAGCACCAGCAGGTTCACCAGGGGATTCCACAGGGGCCACAGCAGGACGAAGACCCACAGCACCATGAAGAACACATCTCCCGGTGCGAGCGCATCCCAAAGCGGATAGCTGCGCTTCCCGACCAACGCAACGCCGCCAGCGTCGGGTTGCTCAAGATTGATCGGCTTCAGGTTCTTCTTGAGCTCACGGGTCGCTTTCTTGGCCGTGCTGATCAGCTCCAAAGCCTGTTCGGCCTGGCCCCCATCGAAGAGCACGATGGCCTCGTCCACCTGGGACTCAAAAGCCAAGAGTAGCGCGCGCGGCCCATCCGCCCCGTCGCCCTCTGGCGCGGGCAGGTAGAGACGCAACACATCCATCCGGGTCTCGAGGGCGAAGCGTTCCTCGATCAGAGCTCCCGCTAGGTCCTGGGGCACACCGTCCTGGCCAAGAGTGCCGGAGCCTTCCAGCTCGCTCAGGTATTCGGACTCCGTCTGCTTCATGCGCCGCTCCACCCCGGAGGCTACGCTGCGCAGGGAGTTGTTAGCCGCCACGTAAGCGCGCACATCGATGCCTTCAAACACGAAGGGACGATCGTTGGCCAGGAAGGGCGCGTAGATAGCGACCCCATACATCAGGGCCAAGACGCTCAACCCGATCTTGAACAGCTTGCGCTTGGCAAGTTGCTCGATGACCAGATCCCAGTAGTCCTTACTGTAAGCGCCGGCGGGCAGCTCGACCGCTTCGCCTGCAGGCCCCTTGGGAGTGGCGCTACTCATGCCTGATCCTCGGGTCTACTAAGCTGTAGGTCAGGTCCGAGAAGAGAATGCCGAACTGGGTCATGATCCCCACGAGCACGGTCGTGGCCATGATGATGTTGAAGTCACGGGTGAGCAGGCCCTTGTAGGCGTAGAGCCCCATGCCAGGAATATCGAAGACCATCTCAACGATGATCGAGCCGCCGATCAAGACCGGCAGCACGGAGGCCAGCAAGGTCAGAATCGGAATGACCGAGTTGCGCAGAGCGTGCTTGTAGATAACTACGTCCTCGGAGAGGCCCTTGGCGCGCGCCGTGCGGATGTAGTCCTGCTGGATCACATCCATCATGCCCGCGCGCATCTGACGCGAGAGGTAGGCGAGGCTGCCGTAGGTCAAAGTCAGCACCGGAAGTAGCCCGTGCTTGAAGGTGTCCCAGGCGTATCCGAAGGTCGAAAGGTCGGCCGCGTCCTTGTCGTGTAGACCGAGCACCGGCAGCAGGTCGAGGCCCGTCTTGCCGAAGACCAGGATCAGCATCAGGCCGGCCCAAAAGGTCGGAATCGCGAAGAGCACAAAGAGCGCCACCGTCACGAAGCCGTCGCGCTTCTTGCCCATGTTGCGCACACTGAAGATGCCGAGGGGCAGAGCGATCAGGTAGCTGAGCAGCACAGAGATCAAGGCCAAGGGGAGTGTCACCTTGATGCGTTTGGTGAGCTCCGTAGCCACGTCCTTGCCGGTCTGCATTTCCTTGCGCAGATCGAAAGCAAGCAAGCCGCCCCAGGGCTTAGCGCCCGTGTTCTGCAGTCGGTAGCCGCCGTTCTGGTAGTACCAGCCAAACCAGTGGCGGACCAGGGACATGGGCCCCAAGGCCGACTCGCGCTGCGGGTGAACTTCAGGTGTGTGACCGGTGCTCGCGGTGAGTGCCGCCGAGACGCGCTCCAAGCGCGCTGCGGCCCCCGGCAGGTCCTCCTGCAACAGATACAACCCGGTCATCAGCGCGGGCATGGCGATCTCGCCCGCTCCCACCAACTCCTCCGCTGCATTCACCCAAGCGCTCTCCTCGTCTGCATCGTCCAAGAGCACATCCAAGGCAGCGTTGAGCGCCTTGGCGTCCTCCTCAGCCGTGCTGACGAGGTACTCGATGTAGAGCGGCGAGCCCTCCTCCACACTGCCCCCATCCTCCGGCAGCTCGATCACTTCAAGCTTGCGCTCGGTGTGGGGTGTGGAAAACCAAGTGTGTCCGTCCCGGTCGAGGTTGAAGGGCCCGATGTAGTCGAGGAACTGCACCAGGATGGCGCGATCCAGACCGTGCTCCCGGCGGAACTTCTCCACGCGCCCCTCCACATCCGAGTTCGCGCCCAGATTGCCGGCGCCCCCGCCACCCATCATGACGGTGGCAGGATCACCGGGTGCTAGGTGAAAGATCGAGAAGACGACCAGCGCGATGCCGAGGGTCGTCGGGACCATCAGCAAGAGCCGCCGTAGCAGGAAGGCGAACAAGGGAGGAAGGTGGCTAGAGCCTAGTTAGGGTGGCGAACTACCTATCGAGGGTCTTGCGTGTGCCCGGCTCGGCCGGATCTACGAAGTACCAGCGCCGCAGAATGTAGCCCGGGTCGATAGCCACCAACTGCACCCCGTGGATGCGCTTCGAGATGCCGAACTTCTGGGGCACGTTCCACATGAAGAGATACGGGTTGATCTCCTCGTACACGTGGCGGTGCATCTCGTTCCAGATCAGCTGGCGCTTTTCCTTGTCCAGCTCGCGCTGGCCGCGCGCGATCATTTCGTCGAGCACAGGGTCCATCACACCGGAGTGGTTGGAGCTCTCGACGTCCGCGGCGCCCCACTTGGAGTGCCAGAGTTGCTCGGGGTCGGATTCCAGCTCAGGGATCCAAGCCAGGTTGCAGGCATCAAAGTCGCGCTTCTTGATGCGGTCCAGGAAAGTCGCCCACTCCAACTGCTCGAGGTTCAAGCGGATCTCGACGTCGGCCAGAGACTCCTGCAGCATCAAGCCAAAGCTCTTAGAGGAGGCGTTGCCGGAGGGATACAGGAAGGAGATCACGAGCTCCACGCCGTTCTTGTCGCGGGTGCCGTCGCCGTTGCGGTCGTACCAACCGGCGTCGTCGAGCAGGTCCATGGCCGCATCCGGATCGAAGGGATGCGCCTCGACGCTGTGGTCGTACGCGGCAGAGTTATAAGGGAAGGGGCCGGTGGTGCGCCGCGCCAGACCCTTGTAGAAGGTCTGCAGGTAGGTGGGCATGTCCGTGGCCAGCTCGATGGCGTCGCGTACGGCCTTCTCCTTGAGCTGCGGCCGGAATAGGTTCCAACCCGTGTAGCCGTAGATGCCCAGGTACTTGTAGCCCTTGTAGTAGGACTCCTTGAAGACGTCGGTCTCGGTCTGGCCACCGAAGTAGTCCTCGGGCTTGATGCGCTCGAAGTAGTCCAACTCGCCATTGAGCAGGGCATTGATCGCCACCGCGTCGTCGGCAATCAAGCGCCAACGAATGGTGTCCACGTAACCGGCGCGATCCTTGTCGTAGTAGAGCGCCTTGCCGTCCGCGTCGGTGAAGCGCTCGGCTTCGACGTACTGGTCGTTCCACTCCGTGATGCGGTACGGACCGAGACCGACCCACATGCGGTTGCGCGGATTGTCGTTGATGAACTCGCCCTGCTCCGCTTGGGTGAAGCGCTCCTTGAAGTTCGGATTGTCGGGGTCCGACAGATCGTAGACGTGGCGGGGCAGGATCGTCAGACCCGTACCCACCGTGACCAGAGCGAAGGCATACTGCTGTTCGTAGAAGAAGCGCACGTAGTGGGAGTCCACGACCTCGCACTCGGTCACCTTGCTAAACTGAAAGCGCTTCTCGTCGCAATCAACCGTGGGGTTCTTGTAGACCGACCAGGAGAAGTGCACATCGGCCGCGTCCAAGAGCTGATCGGCGGGTGCATCCCCCACCGGGTGCCAGCGCACATCCTTGCGCAGGTCGAAGCTCATGACCGCGCCGCCCTCGAGGCGCTCCACGTGGGCCTTCGGCACCAAGATGGCCTCACTAAGAGGGTGCCCCTTCGACAGCGGCTCAATGCGGTAGGCATCGCCCTCCTCGGTAACCTTGCCAAAGAGCCCCTGAACGCTCACGTGCTCGGACGCGCCATCCACCTCGGAGCGGTTCTTAACGCGCACGGTGCGGGCTGTGGCATAGCTCTCCACCTGGTCGGCCTTGAGCACCACCAGATCCTCGACAACGTAGCTGTGGCACAGGTCGGGGCGCGGGTCATGGAACTCCCAATCCTCCAGCAGCAGGTTGGCATGCACCTCATAGCCGATGCGCCGGGTTGTGCCGGAGTTCTCAGTCACATAGTTCATGTGCTTCGGCATGGTCGAGATGTGGACGATAGTGCGACCCCCATATAGAGGCGTCTTGGTCGTCGCGCCATCCGGGTGGAAGCTATCCACCTCCGCCTTGCCGGGTCCCACCACATCTCCCTGGGGCGAGCCCAAGGCGACTGAACCGAACAAGAAACCGAAGAGGAGAGATGCGCCGAAGCGTGCGGGACTCGATTTGTCCATGGGGGGCTGTATTGGGATCCACAAGGGAGTACTCGCTGGCCCCAGTTGGGGCCCGCGCTCAAGAACGTAACGAACCAGGGCGGAGGAGGCCCCGCCGCCTCCCTGGTCGCGCGGGAAGCACGGCGCTTGCAGGCGTCCGATTTTCCTTTGCAGAGGTACCTGAACACTAGCGCCGACAACGCGCGATTGTCAACTCGCAAACCATTGCGCAGTCGGTACTTGTGTCGGTTTATCGCGGGCCCTAGTGTGCCTTAGATGCGCCCCACGAGGACCCTTCGGACAGCTGCTGCTGCCGCGCTCCTACTGGGCCTCTTCGCGGCGGTCCTCGGACTGGCCGGCGGAGCCCGTCTGGAACGCGCCGATTTCGCCTTCAACAACGGCACCGAGGTCACCACCCTCGATCCCGCTCTGGTGGTCGGCATCCCGGAAGGCCGCGTGATCCGCGCCCTCTACGAGGGCCTAGTAATCAAGCACCCGCGCACCCTGGCCCCACTGCCAGGCATGGCCGAGTCCTGGGAGATCAGCCCCGACGGCCTAACCTATACCTTCCGCATACGTGAAGGTGCCCGCTGGACCAATGGTGACGAGGTCACCGCCCACGACTTCGCCTATTCGTACAAGCGCCTGCTGCACCCGAAGACCGCCGCCAACTACGCCTACCAGCTCTGGTATGTGCGTGGCGCGCGCGCCTTCTCCACCGAAGTGACCGAGGCTGGCGAGCCTCGCCACGACTTCGCCAGCAGCGTCGCCATCGAAGCCACGGACGCGCGCACCCTCGTCATCGGCCTCGAGTCCCCCACGCCCTTCTTTCTGGATTTGGTGGGCTTCTACCCGCTCTTCCCGGTCAACCGCCGCGCCATCGAGGAGGCCCAAGAGCGCTGGGGCCCCGAGTGGGAGATCCAATGGCTGCGGCCCAAGCACATCGTCACCAACGGTCCCTTCAAGCTCATCGACCGGCGCGTCAATGACCGCATCAGGCTCGAGAAGAACGAGGACTACTGGGACGCCGAGAACGTGGCCTTCAACACGATCGACATCCTCGCCGTGGAGCAGGACGCCACCATGCTCAACATGTACCTGACCGGCAGCGTCGACTTCATCGACCGGGTCAATACCAATGTGGTGGCCGAGATGATGCCGCGCGAGGACTTCAACCCGACGCCTTATTCCGGCAGCTACTTCTACCGCATCAACGTCACGCGTCCGCCCTTTGATGACAAGCGCATTCGCCGCGCGCTAGCGCTCACGATCCCGCGCCAAGCCATCTGCGAGGGCATCATGCGCATGGGCCAAGTGCCCGCCTACGCCCTCGTACCGCCCGGCATCGATGGCTACATGAATGCCGAGATGCGCCGCGGAGATCTAGCCGAAGCCAAGCGCCTGATGGCCGAAGCGGGCTACGGCCCCGGCGGCAAGACCTTGCCCACCATCGAGATTCACTACAACACCTCCGAAGCCCACGCGGCCATCGCCCAGATCGTCGCCCTCGAGTGGCAGAACGAGCTAGGCCTGCGCGCCAAGCTGCGCAACGAGGAGTTCAAGGTCTACATCGACACCCAAAACACCCAGCGCTACGACGTCTCGCGCTCGGCTTGGATCGCGGACTACGCGGACCCCAACACCTTCCTGGACATCTTCCTGACGGGTGGTCAGAACAACCGTACGGGCTGGAGCAACAAGCGGTACGACCAGTTCCTCGAACAGGCCGCCATCGAGCTCGATCCGGCTGAGCGCATGGAACTGTTGCGCCAGGCCGAGGCCATCCTCATGGAGGAATTGCCGATCCTGCCGATCTACTACTACGTCACGCAGAACGCCGTTGCGCCACGTTTAGGGGGCTTCTACGAGAACTTCCAGGACGAGCACTTCCCGGGGCACTGGTACTGGATGGACGACGAAGAGCTGGCCGAACGCCGCTCTAGCTTGCCGGCCGACGTACAGCAGGTGGACCCCCACGGCCCCGCCGAGGGGCTCTACGCCCCAGCCCACCCCAAGTACCGAGGCGCGCGCTAGTGCTGCGCTTTCTATTCCGCCGCTTCGTCTGGTTCGTGATCACCCTCAGCGTGGTCATGGGCGTCTCCTTCGTGCTGATGCGCTCGGTCAAGGGCGGCCCCTTCGATCAGGACCGCAAACTCGAGCCCGCCATCGAGCGCAACATCCGCCAGAAGTACAACCTGGACGATCCCATGCTCATCCAGTTCCTGGACTACGTGGGCCCGCTCAACATGGGCGATGATGGCTGGTTCGGCGAAGGCGAAGACAAGGGCAAGCGCCCCTGGGGCGGCGTGCTCACCGGCGACTTCGGGCCCTCCTTCCGCTACCGCGACTTCACAGTCAATCAGATCCTAGCCCAGTCCCTGCCCATCTCCGCCTTGCTCGGGGTGGTCTCCATGATGTGGGCTCTGGCACTCGGTATTTCCACAGGCATCGCCTCCGCCCTGTGGCGCGGCAGTCGCATCGACCTAGCCTTGCGGCTAGCAGCGACCTGCGGAATCGCCCTGCCGAACTTCGTCATCGCGGGTTTCCTGATCATCATGTTTGTCTTCATGCTGCCGCTCTTCCCGGTGGCCGGCTGGGGATCGATCCGCCACATGATGCTGCCGGGCTTCTGCCTAGGACTTGTCTACGCCGCCTACATCTCGCGCCTGACGCGCACGGGCATGCTCGAGGCCCTCTCCCAAGATCACATCCGCACGGCCCACGCCAAGGGCCTCGCACCCGCCACGGTGATCATGCGTCACGCCCTCAAGGGCGGCCTGCTGCCGGTTGTCTCCTACCTGGGCCCGGCCACAGCCGGCATCCTCACGGGCAGCCTGGTGATCGAGCGCATCTTCGGCATCCCCGGCACCGGTTCGCACTTCATCAACAGCGCCACCAACCGCGACTACACCCTGGCCATGGGTGTCACCATCCTCTACACGGTGCTGGTCTACGGCTTCAACACGGTGGTCGACCTGGCCTACACCTTGCTGGATCCGCGCATTGAGTTGGAGGACTCCTGATGGGCTCACGCGAGACGCAGAAGAGCGCCTGGACCCTCAGCGATGAGGACGCCGCGCGGCTGCTCGCCGAAGCGCGCGAATTCAAGGGCGAGAGCCTCTGGAGTGACGCCTGGGGGCGCATGCGTCGCAACCGCACCGCCTTCGCGGCGCTGGTCTTCCTGGCTGGGTTCGTAGCACTCTCCTTCTTCGCACCGCTGCTGCCCCTGCGCTCCCCCGTGGTCCCGGACCTCGACTTACAGGCCGTAGCCCCCATGCTCGAATGGGGTGATTCAGGCTACTTGTCGCGCGTTCCCGCGGATCAGTCCGTCGAACGCGCCGACGTGGAGCGCGCCTATTGGGAACTCTCCGGTCTCGACCACCTGATGATCCGCGCGCGCCTTCAGATCTTCGATCGCTGGCAAACCGGCCGCTGGATAGGCACCGACCACCTGGGTCGCGACCTGCTCAGCCGCGTGGTCTGGGGCAGCCGCACATCGATCCTCGTGGCCCTGGTCGCCACCTTCTGCTCGCTCGTCATCGGCGTGCTCTACGGGTCGGTTTCAGGCTTCCTGGGCGGTCGCGTGGACAACCTGATGATGCGCATCGTGGACGTGCTCTACTCGATCCCGTTCATCTTCCTGGTGATCTTCCTGATCACCCTGATCGGCGACTATCGGTTGATCCTCGAGGACCGCTTCGGTATCGATCGCGAGATGATCTTTTACCTGGTCATCGGCGCCATGTACTGGCTGACCATGGCGCGCGTGGTGCGCGGGCAGGTGCTCTCGCTCAAGCACACGGAGTTCATCGAAGCCAGTCGCGTACTGGGCGCTTCCACCGCGCGCGTGATCCTGATGCACGTGGTACCGAACGTGCTCTCGATCGTGGTGGTCTACCTGACCCTCACGATCCCCGCCGTGATGCTCTTCGAGGCCTTCCTCTCCTTCCTCGGCCTCGGCATCGAGCCGCCCAAGGTCAGCTGGGGCCTCTTGGCCGCGGACACGACCTCCGTCATCAATCCGCTCAAGACTTTCTGGTGGCTGGTGCTCTTCCCCGCCCTCGCCATGGGCTCGACACTGCTTGCTCTGAACGTGCTCGGCGACGGCTTGCGCGACGCCCTCGACCCCAAGCTCAGGGGCATGGACTAACCCGATGAGCCTGCTTGAAGTCGAGAACCTGAACGTACGCTTCGAAACTCGCCACGGCATCGTGCGCGCGGTGGATGGCGTCAGTTTCAACATCGAAGAGGGCGAGACCCTGGGCCTGGTCGGGGAGTCCGGATCCGGCAAGTCCGTCACGAATCTGGCACTCTTGGGCTTGGTGCCGAATCCTCCAGGTATCGTCGAAGCCGGCGCTATTCGCTTCGAAGGCAGGGACCTCTTGGGTCTCAGCCCGCGCGAACTGCGCGCCATTCGGGGCAAGGACATCGCCATGATCTTCCAGGATCCGATGACCTCCCTGAACCCGCTGCTGACCATCGAAC
>JBLIOL010000058.1:0-20898 GCA_047639615.1 Planctomycetota bacterium
ATCCTCCTCAAGCCTCATGAACTCCACCGATACAAACGTACGCGCCTTCGCCATGGACGACTGGCGCGATGTGGCCGAGCTCTTCCTAGCGCCCAAGTGCTGCTGGGGAACGCTGCAGCTGCCCTACCAGTCCATGGATGACATCAAGGCTAAGCTTGAGAGCCCGCCCGCGGGCATGCATCGTCTCGTGGCCGAGCGCGAGGGCAAGGTGCTCGGCATGCTCGGCATGCACACCTTCAAGGGCCGGCGCGCGCACGTCTCGGACATCGGCATGTTCGTGCACGACGACGCGCAGGGGCAGGGGCTCGGCACGAGCTTGCTCGCGGCCGCCATCGACCTGTCGGAGAACTGGCTTAACCTGCACCGCATGGAACTGACCGTGTACCCGGACAACGCCGCAGCGATCGGCCTCTACGAGAAGCACGCCTTCCAGCGCGAAGGCACCCTCGTGGACTACGCCTACCGCGACGGCAAATACGGCGACGCGCTCTGCATGGCGCGCTTGCGAGGCCGCTAGTGCGCGCGCGTACCTACCTGCTACTACTCACCATGGCCAGCCTGATGGGATGCGGAGATAGCGAGCCCGAGAGCACGCCCGAACCCGCAACCTTTGGCGACGGCGGAGCACGCCCGGAGTCCGCCGGGCCGACTCCGGACGCCGTGCAAGTGCCCGAGGACGCGCCGATGGTGCTGGTGCTAGGCGATAGCATCGCCGCCGGTCTGCACCTGCCCCGCGAGCGCGCCTTCCCCGCCGCCCTGCAACGCCAAATGGCCGCCGCGGGCCAGCCCTTCCACCTGGTCAACGCCGGCGTCAGCGGCGACACCAGCGCCGGCGGCCTGGCGCGGCTTGACTGGCTCCTCCAGCAGCAACCGGACGTGCTGATCGTCGAGCTCGGCGCCAACGACGGCCTGCGCGGGGTCAAGGTCTCGGCAACGGAGCAAAACCTGCGCGAGATCCTGACCCGCACCCAGGCCGCCGGGCCCAAGATCCTGCTCCTGGGCGTGCGCATCCCGCCCTCCATGGGGCCGGATTACTCCGAGGCCTTCGCCGGGATCTACACACGCCTGGCCCAGGAGCTGGAGGTCGAGTTGGTGCCCTTCTTCATGCAGGGTGTGGCCGGCGTGCCCGCCCTCAACCTGCCGGATGAGCTGCACCCCACCGCCGAGGGCCACGAACTTATCGCTAGCAACGTTGCTGCTGGGCTGAGCAAGCTGCTGGAGTAGACTGGGCGCCATGCCCAAGCGCGAAGACCCGGCCGTCCCGGACTCCCTCCAAGCCAGCGGTGGCCTCGTCCCCGGCGCCGCCCGCCATGTGTCCGACGAGACCGGTGTCTCCGAAGCGCGCGTCTTCGGCGTCGGCAGCTTCTACAACCTGCTGGCCCGCCCGGACGCCAAGCTGCGCGTGTGCACGGGCCTATCCTGCGCCATGGGCGGTTCCGAGGCGGTACTCGAGGCCGCGAAGAAGGCGGACCTGCCCTGCGAAGGCGTCTCCTGCCTAGCTTCCTGCGACGCACCGCCGGCCGTGCTGCGCGACCGCTTCGTACTCTCCGGCGTCACCACGGAGGACATCGAGCGCACCGGCGGCGACTGGCAAGCTTTACGCTCGAGCGGCATGCCCGACGAGCTCGGCTGGCGCGGCGCCGTGGGTCCCGACCGCGACGACCCGGACAACCTAGCGCTCAACCTCCTGGGCAAGCCCGATCTAGCCGGCGAGGCCTTCTCCATCGCCGATAAAATGGGCCCTGAAGGCATCATCGAAGCCCTCGAAGCCGCCGGCCTACAAGGTCGCGGCGGCGCTGGCTTCCCCGCGCACATCAAGTGGCGCTCGGTGCGCGCGCAGGAAGAGACCACCCGCTACGTGGTGCTCAACGCCGACGAGAGCGAGCCCGGCACCTTCAAGGATCGCGAGCTCATGCTGCGCCGTCCCGACCTGGTCATCGAAGGCTTAGCCATCGCCGCCAAGGCCATCGGCGCCCGCGACGTCTATCTCTACCTGCGCGGCGAGTTCGGCCACCCCTGGAAGATCCTCGAGTCGACCCTAGCTTGGGCCTCGGAGCACAATCTCTATCCGGACATCAAGTTCCACCTGCACGCGGGCCAAGGCGCCTACATCTGCGGCGAGGAAACGGCCCTCCTCGAAGCCCTCGAAGGCAAGCGCGGCATGCCGCGCATCAAGCCGCCCTTCCCCACCGAAGTCGGCCTGTGGGGCAAGCCGACCCTGATCCACAACGTCGAGACCATCGCCTGCGTGCCGCGCATCCTGATCCGCGGCGGCGAGTGGTTCAAGAACCTCGGCCGCGGCGAAGCTGGCAGCAAGCTCTACTGCCTCTCCGGTCACGTGGCCCGTCCCGGCATCTACGAAATGCCCCTAGGCGTCACCCTCGACGAACTCGTCGAAGAAGCCGGCGGCTACCTCGGCACCCTGCAAGCCTTCAGCCCCGGCGGCGCCAGCTCCGGCTTCCTGCCCGCCTCCGAACGCACGCGCCCGCTCTCCTTCAAGTCCCTAGGCGAAGCCGGCTCCATGCTCGGATCCGCAGGCGTAGTCGTGCTCAACGACAGCATCGACATGCGCTGGGCCGCCCTCCAGCAACTCGCCTTCTTCGAAGAAGAGAGCTGCGGCCAATGCGCCCCCTGCCGCATCGGCACCGCCTACCTACACGAGTCCCTGCGCCGCCAACTCACCGACCAAGGCGGCAGCAACGACTCCCTAAAACACGTCGCAGACGCCGCCTGGCAAATGAACGAGGGCTCCATCTGCGGCCTAGGCCAAGCCGCCCCGCTCCCCCTAACCAGCGCCCTAAAGCACTTCCCCCACTCCTTCCGCTAGCTGCACCCAGTCTCGTGGCAGCACTCAAGCACGCCGCCGCCTTCGCGGAGATACTGTGCCACGCTCGATTCTTCGGGCTGAGCTGAGCCGAAGGCCAAATTCAACCGCAGGTCAGCCCGAAGAATCGTGCGCGGCACAGTATGCGAGGCGCATAGACAGGCTTGGCTGGGGAAAGCTGATGGGTGCTGGAACCCCCTTTCGAGCGAGCGAAATCGCACGATCGGCTCCAAAAGGGTCGCTGATTGCGCTGTAGGGGAACCCGCACCGGCCTGCCTCAATCTAAGGCAACTCCCGTGCCCCCTTGGGGTATGGACCCTTGGCCAGTCGGAGCACCCAGGATTCGCGCTATCGCGTCTCATGGGGTGTCTGGACTGGACCCTCAGTCCACCTCCCCATCGCGCCTTGCACCCATCCCCATGCGAGCCCTACCGATCGTCGCTGCCCTCGTGGCTAGCCTGAGCATCCAGTCCGCCGCCGCCCAAGACGGCACGCTCACCTTCCCCCTCACCACCATCGCCGCCGAGATGTCCGTCTCGGGCCTCGTGATGGACCCCGATCTCGAAGCGATCGCCAACCTGGATAACTTCCAGAGCGTGATTCTGACCGACATGCTGCTGCCCAGTGGCGATGTGGTGGATTTGGAGCTGCGGCGCATTAGCGTCGAGCGCTGCAAGTTCGGCTTCCAAGTGAACGGCGAACCCGCGGGCGACCTGCTCGCAGGCCTGGATCTCTCCGTTTGGAAAGGCTCCGTGGTCGGCCTTCCAAAGAGCGACGTGATGCTGTCCTTCTCGACCCACGGCTCCCGCGGTTGGATCCACATGGGCAGCGAGCTGGTACACCTGATGCCGCGCCCGGACGCCAGTGGCGACTGGGGCTCCGGCGATGTGCTCGTCGCTACCGAGCGAGCCATGAACGCGGCCGGCAACGCGCTCGATTCCGATTGCGCCACCCTGCCCCCCGCCAATCCGCCCATCGCGGGTCAGTTGGGAGCCATGCTCGACGGCGGTGGAACGATCACCACCAACTCCGTGGTCGACACCTGCTCCCTGCGCGAGTGCACCATCGCCATGGAGACCGACTGGCAGTACTACCAGCTCTTCAACGACCTGAACGCAGCCACCACCTACATCACCACGCTGCTCTCCTACGTCAGCAACCGCTACGAGATCCAAGCCTCGACGGTGCTGACCTTCCCCTACCTGCAGCTCTACACCACCTCGAACGATCCTTGGGACACGCCCGATAACGGCGGCAACTCCATCGACATGCTCTATGAGTTCCGGGCGGCCTGGCTCGGTAACGTGCCCATGGGCGCCACTCTCGGCCACATGATGAGCGGCGCCGGTCTCGGCGGCGGCGTCGCCTGGCTCGACGTGCTCTGCAACAATAGCTACAACTTCGGCGTCAGCGGCAACATCGGCGCCCAATGCCAGTTCCCCGTGGTGCAGCAGCCCAGCAACTGGGACTTCATGGTCGTAGCTCACGAGCTAGGCCACAACTTCGCGTCGCCCCACACGCACAGCTTCTGCCCGCCCTTGGACGAGTGCGCCCCCGCGGGCTACTTCGGCCAGTGCCAGACGCAGCAGACCTGCACCAACATGGGCACGATCATGAGCTACTGCCACCTGTGCTCAGGTGGTACAGCCAACATCACGACCTACTTCCACCCGGAGGTGGGTGCCGTGATGACCGCCGCCTCGGCCGCCTGCAACCCGGCCCTATTCGAGGTCCAGGTCAATCGCCCCGAGTCCCTCTTGGACTCCAGCACGACGCCCACCAGCCTGCAGGTCCTCAGCGGCGCGGTCGTGGCACCGGTCAGCGTGCACTACCGCTTCAACCAAGCGGGTGCCTACACCGCCTTGGCCATGACGGACCAGGGCGGCGGCCACTTCACCGCGGACCTGCCCATGGGCATCTGCGGCGATACGGCTGAGCTGTACTACTCCTATGAAGTCGGCGCCATGGGCAACTTCACCTGCCCTGCGGATGCGCCGAACGAGGTCTTTGATGCCAACGTCGGCACTCTGGTCGATTCCCACACGGACGACTTCGAGACCAACACCGGTTGGACCACCAGCAACCAGGGTGCCACCGGCGGCGAATGGGAGCGCGGCGTTCCGGTGGACGACGCTGGTTGGGCCTACGATCCGGCCGCGGATTACGACGGCAGTGGCAGCTGCTACCTGACCGAGAACCAAGTTGGCAACACCGACGTGGACGGCGGCGACGTAACGCTCAACTCGCCCGCGTTGGACCTCTCGGACCCGACCTCGCGCCTGAGCTACGCCTACTTCCTGCGCCTGTCCAACTCCGACGGTTCCGACCGCATACTCGTGGAAGCGAGCACCGGCGGCGCATGGTTCGAAGTGGCCCGCCACGACACCGACGGCGGATTGGCCTGGCGCACCCACGCCATCACCCACGGCGACATGCTCGCAGCGGGCCTCGTACCCACGGCCACCACCCTGGTGCGCTTCAACGTCGATGACGGTGGCAGCCCGTCCATCGTGGAAGCGGCGCTCGACGCCATCGCGATCAGCACCACCGTCCCTTGCGGTAGCTTCGGCACCAACTACTGCGGACCGGCCGCGGTCAACACCACCGGCCAGCCCGGCATCATGTCCGGCTCTGGCAGCCTGGTGGCTAGCGACAACAACCTGACGCTCGTCGCCTCCCAGTTGCCTCCCAATGAGTTCGGCATCTTCATCACCTCTCCGACCCAGGGATTCATCGCGAACCCGGGCGGCAGTGACGGCAACCTCTGCCTCGGCGGCAACATCGGCCGCTACAACGCAGCGGCGGGCTACGGCGTGCTCGACTCCGGCGCGGGGGGCAGCTTCAGCCTCAGCCCGGACCTGACCAACACCCCGACCCCCAGCGGGCCGCTCTCGGTCATGAGTGGTGAGACCCACAACTTCCAGGCCTGGTACCGCGACTTTGTGGGCGGCATGCCTACTTCGAACTTCACGGACGGTTTGTCCCTGACCTTCCAATAAACCTCGCAACGACCGGCTCTCGACCGGGAATCTCCGCCGCCCTCTTCGGACCGAATGCCGAAGGGGGCGGCTTTCGCAATACTGTGCCGCGCAGTATCTACTGGAACGTGACCGCGCCGAGTTCGCTGAACCTCGTGGTCGGCAGAGGGTTCATGTCCCGGTACCAAGCCTGGAAGCCCCAGGTGCTGCCAGCCAAGACCGGAATCGGCGGGCTGAGGGGGATGGCGCTCAGGTCAACGAAGGACTGGAAGACGAAGGCGCCGGAAGAACTCCGCGCAGGCAGCAGGCGCGCGATGGAGCCACTGAGGCAGAGGTTTCCCGGAGTACAAGTGCCGCAGGGAACCCACTGAATCGTCTCTGAGGCGATGAAGTAACCGAACTGGCCGGCAGGGATGCCCGAGGCGGTGAGTCGGAAAAGATTGTCGCTAACCAAGCTAGAGCCTGAAGCGTCGATGCCTGCGAACACCCCCAAGGAGTTGAGCTGCCCAGGCGGGCAAATCCCGGGCTGAAACTCTCCGTCCAGCTCAAAGCGCGCGTCCAGTAGCAAGGCGTCGAGGCACAGGGTCAGGCCACTCGGCCCCATGATCGAGACGAAGAACTGGGGGATGTCATTCAAGGTTCCCGGCGCCAAGCCGCGCGGGCGCAGGAGGAAACGGTAGGCATACTCGGTTGCCGATAGTTGGGTGATCTGCACCGGATCGACCGACTCCGAACCTAGCTGGCCAGCGCTGTACACCAGCGCTAGCGTGAGGTTCGGCGCGCTCGGCGAGCTAACCTGAACCAAGACCTCATGGATCGGCTCGAATCCGGGCGCTGTATAGAACAGGCGGACCTCTCCATCGGTACTGCACAGGTCGCCGTTGGCGTCGATGGTCAGGGCGGCATTCACCGAGCTGACCTGAGCCGCGCCTGCGTTGCTGGCGGCGTCGTCAGGAGCGGCGGTAAGGCCGAGGGCATCCAGGCCCGACCAGTCGCGCCAGCCGGCGAATTCGGTGCTTTCCCAGCCACGATAGTCGGGGGTTTGCTCCTGTCCGAAGTCCGGCAGAACGGGACCGCCGAGCGCGAGTGCAACGAGGAGGCTGAAGGGGTTAACGAGCATAGGTGGTCCTCTAGGAATGGTGAAGTTGGGATCCTTCCTCCCGATACTAGCACCTAGACCTGTTTGCGCCCTCGGTTGGGGCGCCAGGCCAGGTACCGGCGGGCGCCCGCATTGCATAGAATGAGTGAGCCACATGACCATTCAAGACCAAGACACTCAAGCCGCCATCCAGGTCACCATTCAGGGTCGCGCAGTGAGCGCCACCACCGGCGAGACCGTGTTGGATGTGGCAAAACGGGAAGGGATCGAAATCCCGACCCTGTGCCACGACCCGCGCCTGGAGCCGGCCGGGGCTTGCCGCACCTGCTTGGTGGAGATCGACGGCTGGCGCCGCCTGGCTCCGGCCTGCGCCACGAAGATCAGCGATGGCATGGTCATCGCCGCCGAGAACGAGCGCGTGGAGCGCCATCGCTCGACGCTCATGTCGCTCTACATGACGGACCACCCGCACGACCTGGAGCGGGCCGAGCGCGGGGCGCCGAACGAGCTGCTGGTCATGGCCAAGGATTACGATGCGGATCTCTCCTGGATCCAGCTCGAGTCCCAGCGCATGGATCGCACCAGCGACGAGAACCCCTACATCAACTACGACTCCGACACCTGCATCATGTGCGCGCGTTGTACGCGCTACTGCGATGAGATCGAGTCGGTGAGCGCCATCACCCTGGCCGACCGCGGCTCGCGCACGAGCATCGCCACGGCGGACGGCGCATCCTTGCTCGATACCACCTGCGAGATGTGCGGCGGCTGCATCGACGTGTGCCCCACGGGCGCCATGGGTGAGAAGCAACCGCTCGTGCGCAAGGACAAGCCGGAGCGCGAGCTCGAGAAGGTGCGCAGTACCTGCAACTTCTGCGGCGTGGGCTGCCAGCTAGACCTCAACATCGATCGCGGCGAAACGCCTGAGCAAGATCGCGTGGTCAAGATCACCAGCCCGCCCGTGGGCACCACCTCGAGCGACGGCAACCTGTGCGTCAAGGGCCGCTTCTCCTACGACTTCGTCGGCCATGGGGATCGCTTGACCGAGCCCCTGGTACGCGACGCCGACGGACAGTTCATCCCCACCACATGGGAAGATGCCCTAGAGCGCATCGCCACCGGCCTGCGCGCAGTTTCCGACGAGCACGGCCCCGACTCCCTGGGCTTCGTCAGCTCCTCGCGCTGCACCATGGAGGAGAACTACCTGGTGCAAAAGCTCTCGCGCGCGGTCTACGGCACGAATAACGTGCACCAGTGTGCCGCAACCTGACACGCCCCCACTGTGGCCGGTCTGGTCAACACATTCGGAGCAGGCGCGATGACGAACTCGATCCAGGAGATCCGCGACGCGGACTTCCTGCTCGTGATCGGCAGCAACACCAGTGAAGCGCACCCCATCATCGCCATGGAAATGAAGCGTGCCGTACACCGTGGCGCGACTCTCGTGGTCGTCGACCCGCGTGCGATTTGGATGAGCTCCATCGCCACCAAGTACCTGCAGTTGCAGCCGGGCACCGACGTTTGGCTGCTCAACGCCCTTGCCCATGTGATCGTCACCGAGGGCCTGGCCGACGAGGCGTTCATCGCCGAGCACACGGAAGGGTTCGAGGCCGTGGCCGAGAAGGTGCGCGAGTACACCCCCGAGGCTGCGGAAGAGATCACCGGCATCCCGGCCGAGGACATTCGCTGGGTGGCGCGCCAGTACGCCACCACCAAACAAGCGGGCATCTACTACACCCTCGGCATCACCGAGCACTCCCACGGCACGGACAATGTCTACGGCCTGGCGAACCTGGTGCTGATGACCGGCCACCTGGGCCACGCCTCCACCGGCCTCAATCCCCTACGCGGCCAGAACAACGTGCAGGGCGCCAACGACGCCGGCGCTTCTCCGATCTATTACCCGGGCTATCAGTCGGTCGTCGACGAAGAGGTGCGCGCTAAGTACGAGGAGTCCTGGGGCGTGAAGCTCTCGCCCGATCCGGGCATGAACCTGAACGTCATGATGAAGGCCGTGGGCAAGCAGATCCGCGGCATGTTCGTCATGGGCGAGGACATCCTGCTCTCCGAGCCGAACGTGCTGAAGCTCGAAGAGGGCATGAACAATATGAAGTTCCTGGCGATCCAGGAGCCCTTCATGAACGAGACCGCGCGCTTCGCGGACGTGATCCTGCCGGCCTCGGTCTTCGCCGAGAAGGAAGGTACCTTCACCAACTCCGAGCGGCGTGTACAGCGCGTGCGCAAGGCGGTTGAGACGCCGGGCGAGGCGCGCGAAGACTGGCGTATCCTGACCGAAATCGCCAAGGCTTCGGGCGCGGACTGGGGCTTTGAGAGTCCCTCAGAGGTCTATGACGAGTTCGTGAAGGACACGCCTCAGTTCGCAGGCATCTCCCACGCACGTCTGGATGCGGAGGCGGCCAAGGTGACCGAACTGGGCGAGGACCTGACCGGCATCCAATGGCCCTGCCCCACCAGCGACCACCCGGGAACGCCCTTCCTGCACGAGGGCGGCGTACTGCGCGGCAAGGGACTCTTCACGGCTATCGACTACCGTCCCTCCATGGAGCTCCCGGATGAGGAGTACGGCCTCTTTCTTTCCACCGGCCGCACGCTCTACCACTACAACGCCGCCACCCAAACCCGCCGTGAGGCGGGAGCTGTGCTCAAGCAACCCGAGGCCTTCGTCGAGATTCATCCCCGCGACGCGCGCAAGCGCGGCGTCGGTGACGGCGATCTAGTGCGCATCAGCACGCGTCGCGGCGCCATCGAAGTGCGCGCACTCGTCTCACGCCAAGTCCGCCCCGGCTGCATCTGGACCTCGCTGCACTTCTCGGAGGCGCGCGCCAACCTGCTCACCAACGACGCCGGCGACCCAGTCACCCAGACCGCCGAGTACAAGGTCTGCGCTGCTGAGGTGGAGCTCATCAAGGCCGCCGATGGCGACGCCCCCGTCTTCCGTGGCAGCTACTACGCCGTCGATGGACCCGGCGTCTCCCGCGAACAACGCCCGGACTGAGCCATGGCCCCGGGCTACAGCGATCAACGGCCGGAGGATTCTGCCCAGCTCGCCCGTGCCCAGGGCAAGCTGGAGGCCGCTGAGCTCGAGCTCGAGCGCGCCCACCACCTGCTCGATACCTGGGACGTCCCGCGCGAGCTGCCCGACCCAGATGGCGGGCGCCCCGTGGAGCTATCCCTAGCTGGCCGACTTGAATTGCTCTCCGACGAAGACGACTGAGCAGGACTTGGCGTCCTGAGGTACTGTCGGTGGACACCCGCTCGGTCCCTCTCTGTCTTGCCGCTCTAGGTCCTCGCCCATGCTCCGCAATCGACTCCTCATCGCCACCCTCACCTGCACCCTCGGCGGCTTCGCCCTCGCCACCACCCAGCCCTGGGCCGCACCCCAGGACCAGGGTCCGACAGTCACCGAAGAACACAAGCGCATGCTCGAAACGGTGGGCGAATGGACGGGGGTCATGGTGATGGACATGGGTCAGGGCCCGGTGTCCTATGACTGCACCGAGACAATCACCGCCGTTGGGGAGCTCTGGGTCACCAGCGCCTTTCACTGCGAGTTCATGGGTATGGACTTCGACGGCGCTAGCTCGATGGGCTACGACCCGGAGACAAGCACCTACACGGGTACCTGGATTGACAGCACAACGAACCACTTGACCATTCAGAAAGGGAGCTTCGATAAGGCCAAGAACGCGATCGTCATGGAGTACGAAGGCCCGGATGCCATGACCGGCAAGATGGTCCCTATGCGTTTGGAAAACGTGGGAACGAAAGACGCCTACATGATGACCTTCTTCCAGACCGTCGATGGCACGACGACTCAAACCATGACGATCTCCATGAAGCGCGTCATGGAGAAGAAGTAAGCCGAGGCCAAATAGAAACGCGCCCCTGGCGCCCTATTCGCAGGGCACCAGGGGCGCGTTCAGTTTCGAGAGTTAGACTGATTTAGAAGGTGCTGACTAGCTAGGACGGCGGCCGCGCGGGCGGCGAGCCTTGGGCATGCGCACGCCCTTCTCAGCCAGGTAGTTAGAGATCGCCTGGTGGGCGTCGGCTACCGCGTGTTGCAGGGCCGTGTCCTTGTTGGACTCAGCCAGCTTGACGCCACGGTTCAGACTCCGAGCGGTGGTCACTGCGTACTTCACGCCCGGATCATCCTTGAGCTCCTTAGTCTTCTCGCGCGCTTCGATAGAGGCGATCTGGTCCTTAAGGGCAGTGATGCGATCATCTGCGGTGCGGTGTTTACGGGTGGAACCAGGCTTCGGGCCCGGCTTCCGGCGGACTTTCTTTGCGCTACGCGCTGCTTTCTTCTTGGCCATGGGTAACGGTGTAATCCAAACCGGACCAAAACATCAATCATTTCAGGAGGAAATGGATGTAATTTCGAAGGCCCGAATGCCCGCATGTTCTTGGCTTACTGCAACTCTAATCCCTTGGTACGGTGATCCCATGGAAACACGCGAGCTTGGCAAGACCGGAATGCACGTATCGGTCCTGGGTTTCGGAGGTGCAACCCTCGGCAATGAGTATGGAGATGTGCGCAATGAAGACGCCAATCGGGCTGTGCACAAGGCCATCGATGAGGGCATAACCTTCGTGGATGTAGCGCCCTACTACGGACGCACCTTGGCCGAAGAACGCTTGGGAGAGGCCCTAGAGGGCCGCCGCGATGAAGTTGTGCTGGCCACCAAGTGCTGCCGCTACGACCGCCGCGGCTTCGATTTCAGCGCCGAGCGCGTGCTAGCGGACATCGATACCAGCTTGGCTCGGCTGCGAACGGATCGCGTTGATCTCTTTCAAATCCACGATGTAGAGTTCGGCGATACCCAGCAGATCCTGCAGGAGACCCTGCCGGCCATGCGTCAGGTTCAGGCCAGCGGCAAGGCGCGCTTCATCGGCATTACCGGACTACCCGTACACCTCTTGGCGCAGATCGCCCAGGAGTTCCCGGTGGATACTGTTCTGTCGTACTGCCACTACAACCTGCTGGTGGATGACCTAGCCACAGTGCTAAGTCCCCTGGCCGAGAGCCACGGCTTCGGCCTGATCAACGCCTCGCCCCTACACATGGGCATCCTCTCCCCCGGCGGGGAGCAGCCTTGGCATCCGGGTGACCCCGAGGTCAAAGTTGCGGGCCGCGCCATGGCTGCGGCCTGTAAAGCCCGCGGTAAGAACATCGCTGAAGTCGCTCTACATTTCGCCATGCACGGGCCTGGCATCGCAACCACCCTGTGCGGCATGCGCACCCCTGCGGAGGTGACCAGCAACCTGGCTGCCTATCGCAGCGCCCCTGACGCAGAACTCATGGCGGAACTGCACGCGATCGCGGCCCCCATCAAGAACCGTACCTGGCACGAGGGTTTGCCAGAGAACGCATCGAGTTAGTGCGGGCGGGCAGCTCTCTACGAAGTTTGTCCAGAATGCATCAAGGGAAGTGACCCGCTTCTACGCGTTGGTAAGCGCTATCCCTTTTGAAATCAGCGCAAACGCGCAACCTTCCGGCGCGTTCCTTCGTCCCTGAAGTAGGTGCAACGAACAGGCACCAACGGCCGCTGAGCGATGAGAACCTAGCAAGGCAGCCGCCGGTGTTTGGTGGACGCTCTTGTTCCGATTTCCCCCTAGGGTCGCCGGACAAGAGCGTCCTCTTCAAGCAGTCCGTTGAAGATCACCGTGCTCCAGAGGAGTGGCCATCGCTCGCCTCGCAAGGCACGTCAGGTGCTCCATAGTTTGATGCTATTGAGCACCCTGGCGCAACGCCGCGAGGCGATCGAGGGACGCTTCCATGGTGTGCGGTGTTCTTCAATGGTCTGCTCTAGGAGACTACCGTCTCCTTTTACGGGTTTCCTGGCGTTTGAGAGGCTTTAGGCCGAGCTCCGACCGGATCGCGTCCTCCAACTCATCAGGATTGAAACCTCGCGGGCCCCGAGCACCGGCGTAGCTCACGTGCCCCTTCGCGCCCACCAGGAAGAGTCGGTCGGGATGGCCTGCGTAGGCCTTGCCCGCCGTGTCCTGCATGTCGTCGATCAGGATCGTCATGGGCGCGAGACCCAAAGCAATGTCGCAGCGCCGCGCCACTGCCTTGCGCTCTTCCAAAGTCTCAGGCTCCTCCACCACCGGTGAACCGCGCTCGCCGCCCATGGGCCGCTCTCCATCGAGCGCGTGCGCTTCCGCGATGTACACCACCAGGAAATCCACCTGCTTGCCGTAGGCCTTGTGCAGCTCTTTCAACCGGTCGACCGACCGGCGAAAGGGAGGTCAGGTATAGCTCCCAAAAATCAGCGCCACCGGCTTCTTGCCCTTGGACGCCGACAGTCGCACGCGCTTCGCAGGCTTGTCTTTCTTCGCGCCCTTCTCGCTCTTCTTGCCGAGCACATCCAGCTCGAAGTCCGGCGCCATTTCGCCCTCCGCCGGCGCCTCCGGACCAGCCTCAGGCCGGCCGCGCATGCGCGAGCGAATCTCCATATCCGCCGCCTCGATGACCCCGTTCTCATCCCTGTCCAAGCGCGCAAAATGCTCGTCGGTGCGCGTGTACTCCGCGCGGCTGATCTTGCCGTCGCCGTCGGCGTCGTAGCGCTCGGCCAGATACTCCCAGGCGGACTCCGCAGTCGCGCTCCCGGTACCGAGGAAGAGAAGTGCGAAGGCGAGGGGCTGCATGGCTAGGTCCGGGCTGAGGCTTGGATTCTGCGCGCGAGGTCCCCTCGAACCCGTCAGCCCGGACCAGGTTCCGCAGCATCAAAGGCCATTCGCGCCAAGTACGCCGCGCCCTCCAAAGGCCCCGCAGCGGGCCGTACTACAGGGTTATCGGGCAACTGCCGCCCCAGTGCCGCAGTCAACGCGGCCGCATAGACCGATGAATGCAATAGGCCCCCCTGACAAGCAATCCCCAGCGACTCGCCCTGCTCCAAGCGCTCCACAACAGCCCGCGCCGCTTGGGCCAAGCCCGCCGTAGCAGCCGCCAAGACCTCGCGCGCCACCTCATCCCCGGCACCAGCCGCCTCCAACACCACCGGCGCCAAGCCCGCCACCCGTGCCCGATCGAGTTCCCCCGCCAGGTGCGCCCGCGCCACCGCACGCAACCCAGTCAGCCCCAGAGTAGCCAACAGCCGCTCCCCCAAGACCGTCCCCGGCCCGCGCCCATCCGCCGCCTGCGCAGCAGCCCCCAGAGCCCGTCGGCCCAGGTCAAAGCCACTGCCCGGATCATCAAACAACGGCCCAAGCCCCCCCGCGCGCGCCGCGCCCCCCACTGCATCGCGCCCGAAGGCCACCGAGCCCGTGCCCGCCACCAACACCACCCCGGCCCCACCCCCAAAGGCCCCCGCCTGGGCGCTAGCCAGATCCGACGCCGCCCAAACTCGCCCCAACTCGCCGAGCCCCGCCTCAACCAGCGCCCGCGCCACTTCCACGCGCTCCTCCCCAGTCCAAATCCCAGCGCCACATAGATAGAGCCCATCCACCGGCCACTGCACCCCAGCCTGCACCCCCGCCTCACGCACGCATGCAACCAACCCAGTCAGACCCACCTCAGCCAGATTCCCGGGCCCAGCCGCCCCGCGCCCCAACTCGCGCCCAGCCCCATCCACCAGCAGGGCCCGCGTGCCACTCCCCCCCGCGTCGACGCCCAATAGATGCCTCATAGGGAGGGACCCTACACGACTTTCAGAATTAGCCCGTGACCAACTACGACACCTGTAGTACTACAGGTGTCGTTCAACCAAAGAGAGCCCCATGAGCACCCAAACCCTCGCCCCCTGGATCCTGACCTACCTGCTGCATTCCACCCTCCTCGGTGGTGCAGCCCTGCTAGCGTCGCGATCCGTCCGAAACCCAGCCGCCAAGGCTTGGGTACTGCGCGGCGGCCTGCTCGGCGCCTTGCTCACCGCAAGCTTCGCCAGCTGGATGGGCCAAGGCGCGCAACTGCACCTGCCCGAAGCCGCCCTCAGCCAGAACACCGCGGTGATCGGTCTACGCGGCGCTCCCAACCTGCCCGACTCGGAGCAAGCACCAGCCCAGGCCAACCTGGAGCAAGCCCAAACGCTCCCCGCCCAAGCTGCCGGCCCCCTGCAAACAAACCAGCCCGCCCCCGGCCCGCTCAGCCACTGGCCCGAGCTGCTGCTACTCGCCGCCGCCGCCGGCCTGCTGCGCCTCGCCCGCGGCGAATGGCGCGCACGCCGCACCCTGGCCTCGCGCGAACCGGCCGAGGACCCAGCGCTCCTCGCACGCGCCCGCGAACTCGCCGGCGACAAGCCCCTAGCCCAAGTCCTGCGCCTATCCACCTGCGCCAAGCTCAGCTCGCCGCTAGCACTCGGCCTACGCGAAGTCGTCCTTCCCCTGCGCGCTTCGGAACTCACCAGCGGTGAACGCGACGCCCTCCTAGCTCACGAACTCGCGCACCTACATCGCCGCGACCCCATGTGGCTCGGCTTCGGCCGCGTACTCAGCGCGCTCTTCTGGTTCCAACCCCTGCACGCCCTTCTCATGCGCGAACTCGAAGATCAAACCGAACTAGCCGCCGATGCCTGGGCAGCCAACCGCACCGGCGCCCCGCTCGAACTAGCCCGCAGCCTCGAACGCGTCGGCACCTGGCTCACCAGCGAGTACGCCCCCGCCACCACCGCTGCCATGGCGCGCAGCGGCTCGCCCCTACTCGAGCGCGTCGAACGCCTACTCGATAACGACAGCAGCACCGCCCTGCGTCCCGCACTCGGCACCGCCGCAGTCACCGCCCTCGCCCTCGCTGTCTTCGCCTGCGCCGGTCCGGCCGTGCACGAAGCGGAAGTCGCCGAGATGACCAAGAACACGGACCTAGGCGGCGAGCCCGACGGAGGCCAGATCATGATCAGCCTGCGCGTCGTCCACCAAGAGGATAACCCCGGACGTATTGCCTACAAAATTCAAGGCCAAGCAACACCCAGCATCGAGGCCTTAGCACCGCTGCTTGAGAGGCTCCACGCCCAGGCGCCGAATCAAGCGGTTCTGATTCATGCCCAAGCGGGCACTCGTTACGGGGAAGTAGTCCCCGTGCTGGATGCGATCATCGCCGCAGGCTTTACCAACGTCAGCTTCTCAGGTGATAACGATGGTGAAGTCATTGCTACCACAACCGATCGGACCGAGGGCTGGATTGCTGAGTACGACGGGTCCGCACGTAGGAGGGAGATCGAAGACCCTCTGCTTGGGAGCATGCAAGCCGTCACTTTCCTCCAGCACAACAACAGCCGCGAGCCGGCCTTCACCCGGGCAGCGATCACCCTCGATAGCAACGGCGATTGGATGCACCTACCAGGTGGAAGCGACGCGCCGATCCACGCCCTTGTTGACACCGCCAATAAGATGAACCGTGGTCCGATCCCCGGGTCCACTTCCAAGGAGATCTACCCCTTGGACCGCTTCCTGATCCGCGCTGATCGAGCCACACCCTTCGCCGATGTGGCCAGAATCATGGCCCTATGCGGACGCCAGGAAACCAGCATTTGGCGCATCGAGTTGGCCTCCACGGGAGAAGCGATCAGCGACATTTTGCCCGTGCCGGTCCCGCTGCCTACGGACCTGCACGAGATCCAAGAGGAACTGGAAGAGGACTCTGCCTCCCTGATCCGCACCGAAAACAGGATCAAAATCCTAGCGGACGGCGAGACCGAGTTTCACCTAAGTGGCATGAGTATGGAGCAGACCTCCGCAGGCCTGACCCCGAACTTCGAAGGCCTCGGTAGCGTCATCATCGACGCGCACCCCGGGGTCAGCTTCGGCTATGTTCTCGACATCGTTCGTAAGCTGGTAGCCGACGGCGTCCAGATCACCTTCGTCGGGCCTTACCCGACGCCGGGGGACTCCAAATGAGCGCTCCGGATCAAGGCTCCGTAACGGGCCTGCAGCTGGACGTACTGCGCGCGCTTTGGAGCGCCGGTGAAGCCACCGTCGCGCAAGTGCAGCAGTTCCTAAGCGAGCGCCGCGAGCTCGCCCCCACCACCGTAGCAACCTTGCTCGGCCGCCTAGAAAAGCGCGACCTCGTCGATCACCGCCGCGAAGGCCGGCAGTTCCTCTACCGCGCACTCGTGCTCGAGCAGGACGTCATCCAACGCGCCGTGGACGAAGTCACCGAGCAAGTCTTCGAAGGCGACATAGCCGCCTTCGCCACGCGCCTCTTGAGCGCCAAGGACATCAAGGCCGGCGACCTAGCCCGAGTACGTGCCTTGATCGAGGCGCGCATGACGGAGCTAAGCGAGGACTAGCGCCGAACCCCGGAAGTCCGCTTGCGTTCGACGCGGGCCTCCATGGGCCGGCCCTTGTGCTTGCCCGCTCGCACGGCGCACGCTTCGCGCGCGCGTACGAGGCAGTCGGCCACGTGGGTCGGCAGGGGCGCGGCTAGGGCGCGCTCGTATTCGCCAACGGCTAGGTCGTAGGCGCCACGCTCGACGAGTTCACGGGCCTTGATCGCGTGCAGCACTACGCCCTCGGGCACGTAGGCGCGGGTGGGGATGGCGCGCTTGACTTCGATCCAGGCCTGGCCTGCGAACAACTCTTCCACGGTGATGGTGCACAGGAAGCGCTCCTGCAGCTTGGCGTGGCTGAAGCGCCGGAGGACACCGCGCGGTGCAAAGAGGCGCGCCTTGGGCGTCTCGTAATCCTGCTTGGTCCACAGCAGCTGATCGTCGGTCCAGACCCGGAAGGCGCGGTAGGCAGCCGGGGTGAAGCGCGTCAGGTAAGGAGACCAGGCGGGCTCTTCCGAGTGCATCTGCACATGCACGCGCACGGTCTGGCCCATGAAGGCAGCCGGGTCCATGACCACATCCTCGAGAGCCACCAGCGGCGGCGCCTCGGGGGCCATGGGAAGGACGGCGAGGGCCATGCGCAGGATAGCCTGAGCAACAGGTGCGGTGAGGAAGGGGAACATACCGCCTCCTTCCTCGACGTCCCTGGGCCATGCCTTGAGGATTGCTAGCCGGGGGGAGGTGGGCGCTTCCCGGAGACGGTCCGACTAGCGCTTTGAGATGCGGCGCCAGGCTATGGCAGCCATGAGCATGCCTAGAGCGGTGCATCCCCAGGCCAAGGCATCCCAATCGGAGAAGAGCATGCTGAGCAGGAAGCTCGCCATCATCAGCACCATGCCCACGAACATATTGCCCATGCCCTCCGCGCGCGCACCCGCAGGCACCGGCTCGGAGAAGGGCAACTCGCGCGTCATGAAGAGCACGCTCATGGCGCCCACCCCCCAGGCCAGGGACACCGTACCCAGCACTCGCGGCAAGTGCTCCATGCCCATGCACAAGCCCCATATCAGGCCCAGCAGCGTGCACGGAATCCAAGCCACCGTGACCACGAACATGCGCTGCGCGCCGGCGATGTAGCTGGAGTTATCAGCCAAGGGCGCCGCCTGGAAGATCCACACGGCCTTCTCATCCCTCGAGTAACGCGCCGCCAACAACATGGCCGGCACATACATCACGGGCATCAAGACCCACAGGCCAGCCATCTCGAGGCCCATCTCTCGGTCACGGATCAAAGTGCCCGCGCCGAAAATCAAGGGATAGACCAATGCCGGCCATGTGCGCTGACGGAAGGCGTTCTCGCGCCCGGCCAAGTGGCCCGCCGTTTCGAAGCCAGCGCGCTCGGCGCCCGTTAGGCCCAACACGCGCGCCCAGCTACCAAGCCACTGCCCCCGCGGCCGATTACGCTTAGCACTCGATCCCGCGCCGCCGGAACCGATCGCCGTCAGGTGCCCCACGCGCGCGAAGCGCACCGCCAAGAAGAGCGCGCCGATGGGCACGGCGATGCCCAAGCTGGCCGCGCCGAAGTTCATGCCGCTGGCATTGCCATCCACGTAGCCGAGCAAGGCGCCGTACCAGGCCGGCGGAAAGAACATGCCGTAGGTGCCAAGCCCCGCCTCGAGTTGCCCTCCCAAGAGGCTGTTGTCCCGGCCCATGATGACTTGAATGGAGGTGTAGAGCACCGCCAGTACAATCACCTGCACGTAGACCGTCATGCCCTGCATACGGCCCGCGTCGCGGCTGCGCGTGAGCGTCAGTAGCACCGAGGAGAGCACCGCCAAGGAGAGCATGGCCAGGCCCGCGATACCCACCGGAATGAGTAGGGTGAAGAGCAGCGAACCGCGACCGATCGCGCCGTAGAGCATGAGCGGCAAGGCCACACTGGAGAGCACTAAGCCTTGCCCCCAGAGTCCATGCAGTATGCGTGCGGCGAAGGCCGTGCGCGGCTGCACCGGCGCGGGCAGAATCACTTCCACCTCGGCCGGGTCGAAGAGCAGCGGCCCCACATCAAGGGCTTGGATCAAGCCGATGAAGGCCATGGTCACCGCCAAGCAAGCGGTCAAGGCCAGCGAGTCGCTCTCGAAGGGCCGCGCGCACAGGATGCCGAAGCCACCGAAGGCGAGTGCGGCGAAGAGGTTCATGCCCTGACTCGCGCGCTGCACCGGGGAGTGCCTCTGGCCGCGAACGCGCCGCCTCGCGAGCATGACGCGCAGCTCCAGCAGAGCCAGGAAGCTCTTGGGATCGATGCCGCCAACGCTCAACAGCGGCGCCACGCGCCGAGCTAGGAACAAGCCCAGGCGGTCCGTAAGCCCGAGCTTGTGCTCGCGCACGGTGCCCTGCGATGCCCCGCGCGCCACCTAGTCTCGCTCCAGAGCATCCAGCACGCGGGCGGCGCGCTCTGCACCGCTATCCGCACCGGTCAGCTGGGCGAAGATCGACTCCAAGTGCGCCTCGCCACTGCGCGCCTGCAACTCTTCGAAACTGCCATCGGAGACGATCTTGCCCCCGGACAGAATCGCGATGCGATCGCAGACCCGCTCGACCACATCCATAACATGGCTGCAGTAGAAAACCGTCGTGCCCCCATCGGCCAGCTTGCGTAGCAGCTCTTTGACCATCATGGTCGAAGCCACATCCAAACCGGTCAGTGGCTCGTCCATGAAGAGCAATTCCGGCCGGTGCAGGAGCGCTCCCGAGAAGAGCACCTTCTGACGCATGCCCTTGGAGAGCGCACCGATGCGCGAGTCGTAGCGCGCGCCCAAGTCGAAGGCTTCGACCAGGGCTTGCGCGCGGGCGGCCACGGTCTTGTCGGGCAGTCCGAAGAGCCGCCCCACCAGAGCCAGGTGCTCGCGCACGCTGAGTACCTCGTACAGGCTGGCGTTCTCGGGCACGTAGCCTACCCGGCGCTTGACCTCGATCGGCTCCGCGCGCACATCGATGCCGCACACGAGCGCTTGGCCCTCAAAATTCGGATCCATGCCCATGAGCGTGCGCACGGTGGTCGACTTACCCGCGCCATTTGGGCCCAGGTAGCCAAAGACGATGCCGCGCGGCACGGCCAAGTCCAAGCTATCGAGCACCCGGTCCCGGCCGTAGCTCTTCTCCAAGCCGATCAATTCGACGGCGAGTCCGCTGGTGTCGCCGCTCATAGAGTCTGCTGTTCCCCGCCCACGTAGCAGCTCTTGAGGGTCAAAGCCGACCCTTCGAGCACCACCAAGTCCGCGCGCGCGCCGGGCGCTAACACGCCCAGCTCCGCTTCCAATCCGAGCGCCCGCGCGGGCGTGCTCGAGGCCATGGTCAGGGCCTCCGCCAGGCTGCAAACGCCGGCCGCAGTGAGCTTGCGCACCATCTGCAATTGACTGGAAGCACAACCAGCCAGCTGCGGCTCGCCGCCCGGCTCCGCCGGCGGGTAGTAGGCAGTGCCGTCGATCACAAGATGCTCGCGTCCGGAGCAATGGAAGACCTCGCAGCCCGTGCCAGCGCCGGCGAGGGCGTCGCTAACCAAGCACAAGCCGTCCGGTCCGCGCGCCGCTAGGGCGATCTCGAAAGCCTCGCGCTGCACGTGCACCAGGTCGCCGATGATCTCCGCGAAGATCAACGCGTCGGTTAGCGCAATGCCCGCCAAACCCGCATCACGATGATGGATGCCGGTCATGGCGTTGTAGAGGTGCGTCGCACCAGTAGCCCCAGCGCGCGCACCGGCGCGCGCCTCGGCGC
>JBLIOL010000059.1:0-20859 GCA_047639615.1 Planctomycetota bacterium
GCCAGTCGCAAGCAAGGCGAGAGCGTTCATCATCCCGTCGATGTCGCCCTTCATATGGGCAGCCATGTGATCGCAGGCTTGCTGAAGGATGGCCTCTGACTTTGCGCATTTCCAAGGCGCACCATCGACGTAGTCGCCGAGGACCGGCAGCTTCAACGTGACCACCTTTCGCTTGCCCGCACGCCAGCGCAAGAGCTCTAGCTTGCCCTTACCCTTGCGGCCCTCCGCCTCGGTGATCGCCTTCCCAAGCGCCTTGCGGGCATCCTGATCGAAAAGCACCTTGCCGATCCCGAGGATCACGTCTCCGACCTCGAGTACGCCACCCGCCGGCGACCCCGGTGCAACCTCAGTGACGAGAATCTGCCGTGCGTCAGCCGTCTCCAGCTTCCAGCCCCAGATCCAACCACGCGCCCCGGTGGGTCCTAGGTTCCAGTCGTGCTTCCCGTCTGCCTCACCGCCGGACGTCAGATCCGGCACATCCGGCTTGTTCCGCTGCAGAGCAGTGGCTGGAGTGGATGCAACGAAGAGCCACAGGAGTAGAACAGCAGTAGAGCGAAGCATCCGTATCCAATACGAGGTTTGTGGTCGGGCCGCCTTCATACCTGAGCCTGCCGCGATCATGATCAGTTGGTCATGGGAGTCTAGACTTTGGCAGCAACCGCATCATCACAATCGATCAAGAGCTAGCCGCCGCGCACCAACGGACGCCCTACCCTATTGCTAGCCGCAGCCGATTCGGCTGGTGTCGATTTAGGCAGCGCGAGCCATTTCACAACCCCAACCACCGAGCGCAAGACCCCCTTTGGATCAGCCACACATGCAAGCAAGCCATCTGCCGTCGATGTCAGAAACAGCCCGCGAATGGAAGCCCCGCATCCGTCGCTGGCACTGGATCATTGTCTCCTTGATGTGCTTGGGATCAGTCTCCTCGCGCGCACTTGCGCAGATGCCCAAGGCAGACGTGGTCGAGGTGCCGGCGATTCAGGATGGCCTGTGCGTTAGCAACCTCTTCCAATCGAATATGGTGCTGCAACGCAACAAGCCAATCGGGGTCTGGGGTTGGGCAACACCTGGTCAGGAGGTCAGTGTGAAGTTTGGCGGCGAAGAGCAAACCGTCATTACGAACGCCGACCGACGCTGGCGAATCAGCCTTGCGGCAATGCCCGCGAGTGATTCGCCCCGCAGCATGACGGTACGAAGCGCAACAGAGGCGCTGACTCTCGAGAACATACTCGTCGGCGACGTCTGGGTCCTCGGCGGGCAGAGCAACATGGAGTTCGAGCTAGCCAAGGTCGAGAACGGTGCACTCGAGATTGCATCCGCTCACTATCCAGAGATTCGAATCCTCACCGTGCCTTACGGCGAGGGACTAGCTGTACGTGAGAGCTTCCCCAGGCTGCACCAATGGAGCAGCTGGTTCGGGCGCCATTTCCGCAAGGGCGACTGGGATGTCTGCACACCAGAGATCGCCCGCGAGCTCTCAGCCATTGGCTACGCATTCGCCCGACGGGTTCACAAGGCGAGTGGCGTCCCGATCGGGGTCATCGACGCCTCCCGCGGCGGCACCACCGTCGAAACCTGGACGCCGATTAGCGTGCTGCAGCAGATGGACAGCGCCGCGGTCAGGGCCAAGCTCGCGGAATGGGACGAGAAGGTGGCGGCATGGGACCCGCGAGCGGATCTTGAACGACGCATCGCGCGCCATCGCCAGAAGCTCGCGAAAATGAAGGAGCAGGGCAAGACGATCAATGACGCGGAGCGTGCTGAGCCGAGCGATCTCCAGCCGGGGCCGATCGCGGACCACAATCTTCCCGGTAGCTGCTTCGCCGCCATGCTTGGTCCCCTGGCCAGCTTGCCCGTCAAGGGCGTCATCTTCCACCAGGGCTACAACAACGCCCTGGATGGCAAGCGTGGAGTCCAGCTGTACCGCAAACTGCTGCCTGTGATGATTCGCTCTTGGCGCGCAGCCTTCGCCAATCCCCAGCTGCCCTTCGGCATCCTCTCGCAATGCACGGACGGCTACCCGCAGACGCGGGACAACTACCTCGAAATGATGCTCAACCCGGGGATCCACATCCGCGCCGCGCACTACGAGACCTTCCTCGATCTCCACGCCGCTGGTGACCAGAACATCGGCTTCGCCAGCACCTATGACCTGCGTCGACGCTGGTACCACCCGCAGGTGAAGGTTCCCGCAGGTGAACGGATCGCCCGCTGGGCACTCGCCACGCAGTACGGCTTCGGGAACAAGCTGCCGTGGAAGCCGCCGGCCCTACTGGGTATGGAGACCCGGGACGCGGCGCTGATTCTGCGCCTGGACTCGGAAGTCTCCGATCCCCAGGACGGGGCTATCGTGGGTTTCGCCATCGCCGGTACGGACCGCAAGTTCCAGCCTGCCGATGTGGCCTACTTACAGATCGGCGAGGACGATCGAGGCCGGCCGCGCTTCGACCGCAAGCAGCTGCTGCTGACCAGTCCCCTCGTTTCCGCCCCGATCCACTTCCGCTATGCCTGGGCCCGCAACCCCTTGGCCAACCTACAAGTCACCGGCAACAAGGACCTCCCCTTCGCCACACAGCGCAGCGACGAATGGGATATGGGCAGCGTCCCCCTAGGCGTGCTCGACAGCGAGATCGAGGAGAAGCTCTCGAGAGCGCAGCGTAATCAGGTCCTCCAAGTCCTGCGTAAGGAAGACTTGCGCCGCCGCCTGGCGGAGGCCCGTGCACTCCTGGAAGCGAATGGGGAAGCTGCCGGAGCTGGCGAGAAGGCACGCAAGAAGTAGCGCCCAGGGAGCCCTTCTCACTCCCCCACTCGCTGGCGTAGTTCCCTACTCGCCGGAAAGCGTAGCGGCGTTGAGCTCGTCGATCAGCTGGTTCGCCAGAGCCTGTTGATCGGCGCTGTAGCTCGTTAGGAATGCCAACGCCGCTGCCGGGTCTTGCCTGTGAAGCTTGAGAGCGCTCGCATCGGTCTGCGCCTGAGCGGCGAGCGTGCTAGCCTCCAGCTTGTCACGGGACAGATCCAGGCGCTGGTGGAGGTCGCCGTAACTGGCCTCCATGCTGATCTCTAGGGAACGCACCGCGGCGAAGCGCGGCGGATAGCCCAAGGCCAAGAAAGAGGCATCGAAGTGCTTCCCGAGTGCGTCCAGCGCCTGCCCGTGAGCGAAGCCCTCTGGCACCTGGGTGATGCCCGCATACCACGGCACGTAGACGCTGGCATCGGGCCGGCACATGGCGATCCACATCACGGATCCGATCGCGGGCGGAAGATCCCCGCGCAGCTGGAAGACGGTGCTGAAGGAGGTACCGCCGCCGCAGATCGTGGGCTGACCCATCTCGTAGGGCGAGCACTTCTCATAGTCCTCCGAGATGTCGTACTCGGTACCTTCGTAGTGGTCGCGCAGGATCTCCATCAGGATCGTGGGGCTCAGCTTTTCGCTAGGCTTGATGAAGGTCGGCTGAAACCACTCTTCCGTGATCGTGGCCCCACTCACCAGTGAGTTACCGCGCCACGCCCTGCGGATGTTGCTGCGGTGCTTGCGCGCTCCATCCCGGCCGAAGACGGTGGCGAAGTCAAAGCGGCCGTCGCGCTCGGGCTCGTACCAACCGCGCTTCATGGCGTACTCGATCAACCCGGGACTCAGCAGGAAGTTTGCCTCGTCCTCAGGGTCCACGTGGTGAATGGTGTAGTGGTTGGCGATCACGGCACAGCGATCGTCCGGCACCCGCGCAGCAGCCCAGTTCTTGCCATTCACGATGTCGAGCAGCCAAGCCTCCTGGCCATCGGCGATCACCATGGTGCGCCCGGTGTCCGCGTACCCGAACTTCGACAGCAGCTCACCCGCCACCCGTACACCCTCCCGGGCGCTCGTGGCTCGCTCGGCCACCATGCGGCGCAGCATGAGCCCAATCCCGCCATCGGTCAGGTCGGGCTTGTCCTCACGCGAGGGGCATCCGTTGGAGGCCACCGCGACACCGGACTCATTGAGGTAGCTATCCGAGTACTGCAAGCCCGGCATCTGACACCAGATGAAAGACTGCGTCAGCTCCGGCGCAGAAACCTCTCCGCCATTGACCAGCATCTGAACCTCGCCGGGTTCACGTTCAATCTGCGGGACCTTCCAGTGATTGACCGCCCGGTCCTTACCGCTGTCCTCGTTGTGCGCATAGATCACACTCCCATCGAGGGTGCAGTCCTTACCGACCACGACGGCATAGCAGTTCAACCAGTCATCACCCTCCAGACTAGGCAAGGAAGGACTCTCATCGGTCGACTCCACGGGCTCCGATGCCCTGAGCCAGATTGGAGTCCAGAGCAGTCCCATTAGAGCTAGGGAGAGCACGAGCCGGCTGCGGTGTCGAGCAAAGGTGAGTTGCATGCCCCCATTCTGAAGAACCGGCAGCGGCTTGGCACTAAAGAATGGCCGCAGGCAGATTTGGTACAAGGTCTATCCCCTTGGGCGCGCCAAGCTCAACTCCCCCGCCCCCTCTACCAGGTCTACTAGGGGAGCTGCAGCACCTGCCCCTGGGCCATCAGCCGCTCGCGCAATTCCTGATACGGCAGTTCATGTACCGCCAAGTCACTCTCGGCAACTAGGGCCGCGGCGATACCCGCGCTCTGGCCAAGGATCATCCAGGTTGGTTCGACGCGTATCGAGGAGATGGCGACATGCGTGCAGGACAGGGCCACCGGGACCAGCAGATTGTCGCACTCTTCTGGCCGAGGTAAAATCGAGCGATAGGGAACGTGGTAGGCATATCCGTGACGAGTCCCTTCCACACGTACCGGGAAGATGGTGCCCTCATTAACGACACCGCCTTGCGCCAACGCGACCCGTTGACAGTCGTGTGAGTCGATGGGGAACGACGAGATTGCGATAGCGTCCTCCTTGTGCGCGTGTTCCAGGATGTCCTGCTGAGTCAAGACATGCATGCCTCGCATGCGCCGCGCCTCACGAACGTAGAGCTGCGGCGGCCAATGCCCAGTGGCCTCGAACTCGTCCTTGCACAGACCAAGCTTCGCAAAGCGCTCCCGGATGCCCTTTGGCACCACCTGATCGGTCGAGAGGAAGTGATGGAACTCGAGCGTGTATTGACGGTGAGCTTCCCAGATCACCGCTCGGCCAGCGGCGTCTGCCTCACTCCAGCCATTGCACGCTCCGACGAGACCGATCGAAAACTGACCGCCAATCGAATTGTTGCCGTCGAACTTGCCACCCGGAAGCCCGTAGAGATCGTAGGCCACCCGCCCTGCCTGGGCCTTGATTGCACGCCGAGCGGCCTCGAAGCGGGCAGGGTCATACCTATCGGGCGCCGGAAAGGGCACGCGGTTCTCGGGGTCCTCCGTCAGGCACAACCGGAAGCTATAGACCATCACCTTGTCGTCGCCCTCGGCCGCAGGTCCCGCGTCGGTCGTCGTGATCAAGGGCAGCATGTCTCCGGCGCCATCAAAGCCATCGATAGCCATCTCGGCCTTCGGGTACTGCTTGCCAGCTAAGGACTCACCGAACTCCTGGCGCCCCTCACGGCCGATCGTCCAGCTCACTCCCGCGGCAGCCATCAGGTCGCCTTCGTAGGAACCGTCGACAAAGACTCGAGCCTGAAACACGTCGGTTTCGGTCGTCAGGCTCAGGATTCGCGCACCCCGCATCTGGACTGAAGTCAGGGCCTGCCGCGTAAGCACACGCACATTCGCCTCGACAAGCATCTGCTGGGTCACGCGCATGGCCACATGCGGCTCGTAAGTCCACGTGGCATGATCCTTGACGGCAACCTTGTAGGGCAAAGCGATCCCACGGGCGCTGTAGTCCTCCTCGATACGCCTGTGCCACTCGTCGAACAACCCCATCACCGTGCTGCGTACCGTCTGGTTTGAGTCGCTGTGGCTCAGTCCGCCGGTGTTGACACCACCAACGTGACCCGTCGGCTCGAGCAGGATGACCGAAGCGCCTTCGCGCGCGGCGGCAATGGCGGCACAAAAGCCCCCTGGGGTCGAGCCGTAGACGATCACATCCACTCGGTTCACTGTGCGCGTTGGCATCGCGCACGAGGCGAACATGAGCAGGGCGTAGGCGTATCGATGGAGCACGTTCGGGAGCATCATGTTTCCTGAGGTCGCGGGCTGAATCTGAGCTAGACGCGAAGCGCAGTCTCTCCATCCGCGTTGGATTGGATCGGTCCAAGATGCTAGCTGCTCCAGAAATCCAGTTCCAGACTGCGCGATCCCTCTGCGTAAAAAGCCCATCTGGGAATGAGCCAACCCTAGTCCCCGCCTCCACCTTCAGCCTCCCATGGGATTCGGCACTATGATCGTGAGCATGCGAAAGCAAGCAGCCGGCATGGCCCTGATACTGATCGCCTCCGTCTCGATTCTGACGGAGCCGACACGCGCTCAGACCAAGGCACTGCCGCGCCCCGGTGAGGTGTTCGCGGTGGGGAAATTCACAGCGTTCAGCATCGAGCCAGCGGACTCCGCTCGGCTCGCGGGACCGATGCCGTGGGTGTGGTACGCCCCCACGCTCAAGGGCCTGCCAAGCGAAGCCGAGACCTGGATGTTCGACAGGTTCCTCTCCGCGGGGATCGCCATTGCCGGGATCGATGTGGGCGAATCCTACGGAAGCCCCACAGGCCGCGCGGGCTACCAGGCGCTGTACGAGAGCCTCACGACCCAGCGTGGCTATGCTGAGCGACCGGTGCTGCTCGCGCGGAGCCGCGGCGGGTTGATGCTCTACAGCTGGGCGGTCGAGCACCCAGAGGCTGTCGCGGCCATCGCGGGCATCTACCCGGTTTGCAACCTAACCAGCTACCCCGGCCTGGCCAGGTCCGCGCCGGCGTTCCAGTTGACCGAAGACGAGCTCGCCGCCCAGCTCTCCAAGCACAACCCCATCGACCGGCTCGCTCCTCTGGCGCTGGCCAAGGTCCCGATCCTCCACCTGCACGGCGACCAAGACAAGGTCGTCCCCCTCGCTGCCAACTCCGGAGAACTGGGCGCGCGCTACGCGGCGCTGGGCGGCCCGGTCGAGATTTCGGTAATCGCGGGGCAAGGTCACAATATGTGGAGCGGGTGGTTTCGATCACAACAGCTGACCGACTTCGTCCTCACTCACGCCCTGAAGAGCCAACTCCCCGATACGAAACAAACGCCACCCGCCACGGGCATGAGCTGGCTGGACAACGGACAAATCCGACTCGGTGTCGACCTGTCGATCGGCGGGGCGATCACGCACCTTTCGGAAGTGATCGCTGGCGTCCCCGGCAAGAACATGATCAACAGCCACGATTGGGGACGCCAGATCCAGATGTCCTTCTACTCCGGGCCCGTCCCCTTTGTCCCTGACGGAGCAACGGTGGCCGACGCTTGGAAGGCGCTGGGCTGGAATCCAATCCAATCAGGGGACTTCTATGCGAATCGATCGAGGGTGAGTGCTCAGCACAATGACGGAGAGGAACTCTACGTCCGCTGCACCCCCATGCAGTGGCCGCTGAAGAACGTCCCTGGGGAGTGCGAATTCGAGTGCTGGTTCCGGCTGGATGGCAACACGGTACGAGCACGTTGCAGACTGACCAATCAACGCACCGACGAGACCCAGTATCGCGGCCGTGCACAAGAGCTGCCCGCTGTCTATACCAACGGCGAGTGGTTCAAGCTGGTCAGCTATCTGGGGGACCAGCCATTCTCCGGCGCCGAGCCCACGCTGTTGGTTGAGCGAGGCGACGGAAGGGGTTGGCCCTGGCGGCAGTTCCAAACCTCGGAGCATTGGGCTGCCTTGCTCAATGAGCATGGCCGTGGCCTTGGCGTCTACTCGCCCGAAGCTTGCGCCTTCACCGGAGGCTTTGCTGGCCAGCCCAAGGGCAGCGGCGGATCCCTGGAAAATCCCACCGGCTACATGACGCCCACGATCGCTGAGGTCCTCGATCACGACATCGTCTACACCTATGACTACACCCTGATCGTGGGCTCCCTCGAGGAGATTCGTGCACACGTCTACGAACGCGAGCAAGACCGCAGCCTGCCCCACTGGATGTTCGCTCGAGACCGGCAGCACTGGACTCTCGTGAACACCACCGACGAGGGCTGGCCGATTCGAGATGGACTGCGGGTACGCCTAGGCCCCTCCAACGCTGCCCTTGTTAGCCAGAAGACCTTCTGGCGAGCGGAAGCCGCGCCCACCCTGTCCCTGCGCGCCGCCTTCACCACATCGGCGACTTCTGCGAAACTGCTGCTTCAACCCTACGACGAGCTCGCCGCCGGCGATTGGGCACAATGGGGGGAGGAACGCGCGTTACGGCCCAAGCCCGGACCGCCCGTTGTCGTGCCCTTCACCATCGTGGGCGACGGCCAGGTGCGTACCCTGCAAATCGATCTAGCTGGCCAACCCAACTATGTTGGCGGCATGACCCAGGTCAAGCTGCTGCTTCCATCGGGCCCCGGCAGCGCTAGGATTTTCGCAGTGGATCTGAGAGCCTCGGCCGCAGAAGCAGAAGCCCTCCCCCCACGCAAGTAGCCCAAGAAGAACAAGGAGAAGGAGAAGGAGGAGTTGCTCGAGCCCTTAGGGCAGCACGATGGGAAAGTGCGCGCCCTCGACGAGACTACCTATTGCGAGCGGCGGAGTGCCTCGTAACAACGGCTCGCTACCGTCCAGCACGCGCGTGTCGGGAGCCATGTAGTTGAACACCAAGGCGCGGCGAGGCCGCTCGGATCGGTTGGGTCCCGAACCGTGCAAGGTGTGCGAATGATGGATCGTGGCGTAGCCGGCCGGGAGCGGCGCTGCGTGCGGTTGAAAGGCTGCCAGCTGCTCAGGGCTCAAGTGCGCGCGCATGGCGTCGAGCGGCGCGTCGAAGGGCAGGCTCGGCAGCAAGCCCCAGCGCTGGGATCCCGGGATGAACTCCAGACAACCACTCTCATCGTCCGCGTCGTCCAAGAGGATGTTGATGGTGATGTGCCGAGGGGGACCGGTGCGAGTCCAGTAAGAGTAGTCCTGATGCCAGGGCACACACCCCGGGTGCCCGGGCGGCTTGTAGAAGACTTGGTCGTGCCAGAAGCGCAGGCTATCTAGCCCAAGAAGTTGTGCCAAGGGCTGCGTAATGCGCGGGTCCGCCACCAGCCCCGCCAGGGCGCTATCCACCTGCCATCCCCCGAGAAAGTGGCAGACCACCTCCTCCGGGCGCGCGCTGTGACTGGCCTCCACCTCGTAGAGCCGTGGCTCCAGCTCCGAGAGGTGCTCCCGTATGTAGTCCACCCGTGCCCGTAAATTCGTCACCTCGGCAGGGCTCAGGAGAGGGATGTTCGCCAGGAAACCGTCGGCCTCAAAGCGCTGCACTTGCTCGGACGACAGACGGTGGTTCATGGATTGAACGAGGCGCTAGGTCTCCACCCACGACGCCTCAGGGGCTTGCAGCATACGCTAGGCTCCCCCTTCGATTGATCTCGATCGGCACGGAACCAAGGACCACCTCGCTGGTTGAACGCCGCAGGCGATTCTGTCCCTGATCACCGCCCTGGCTCCCCATGCGCACCTGCACCCTTCTGCTACTCGCCGTCGCACTTGCCCTGGTTCTGTACTTGGCCCAATTCGGCCCAGGCGGAACACCTTCAGGCGTTTCGAGCGGCGCCCTCGGTCCACAGGCTGCCCTCGAACCGGTGGCGGAGCTTGCCCCCGCGACCCAGGTCAACGGCATGCAGGCCCTGGACGATCTCGCACATCCGACCGCGACATCAGAGGCAAAGGCCGAAGGCCCCAGCTCAAGCATCCCCAACGCCCTCGAAGGCATGGTGATCGATCGCTTCGGGGCACCCTTGGGCGGGGAGCGGGTCTGGTTGATTCCCGCCACCCATGGGCACCCGATCCTGACGGTCCCCCTGGACAAGTACATCACCGCCCGCACAAGTCGCTCAGGCCAGTTCTCCCTGAGCCTGCCGGACGCGGGACCCTGGAGGCTGGCGGTGGGACCCGCGGGCGAGCAACGCATCCCACCCAGTGCTCCACGCAAGATGGAATCCGGCGCGAATGCAGTGGTCACCCTGCCAGGAAGTTCCCGCCTACTGATAGCTACCGCAGAAATTGAACAGCTCGCCGCGCCAATCACCATCGAAGTTTTGGCACTAATGGAAGCGGGCGACGTGGGGGCGAAGAAGAAGGGGCGTGGAGCGGAGTCGAACTCAAAGGGCAAGCGCCAAGACTCGGAGCGTGAGAAGTCCCGCGGGCAGGAGAAGCGCTCGAAACGACAGGACGAATCCAGGGACGAGCGCGGCGCCCAACTGGCTGCTCCCCCCCTACCCACGCTCACGATGGCGTCAGTCATTGCGCCTACCCAAGATCCCGGCTCAGCAAAACGTGGCCGCGGTCGCCGAGGCCAGGACTCAGGGCGTCAGCGTTCGAACAACCAGAAGAGCAGCAAGCAGGGCAACAAGCGCAGCAACAAGAAGGAGGCTGCTGAAGAGGAAGCCCTCCCCGCTCCCCCGCGTCCGGCTTGGCAACGTGTCACAAGCTGCAAAATCAGGCCTGAAGAACTAGAGACTGGGCAGGTGGTCCTAGGCAATCTACCGACCGGTCCGGTGTTCCGTTTGGTCTTGGTGGTCGGCAGCGAACGCTACGAAGGCGGCACGAAATTCTCCATTGCCAAGGACACCCGAGTCGAGGTGTCCCTCTTCCCCTTCACCCCGGGTCCGGGCGCTTCGTTCAACTACAGTGCCCGCCCAGCGAACCTCGCAGCGGATGAGGCGCCGGCCGGAGTCGTCTGGACTCAATAGCGCCGCCCCCAGCCGCCCACCGACCGATGCCCAAGCGCTAGGTCAGGATAGCTTTGACCACATGGGCTTTCTCTACGCCCGTGAGTTTCTGGCTGAGGCCCTGGAACTTGAACGTGAAGCGATCGTGATCGATGCCGAGGCAGTGCAGGATCGTGGCGTTGAGGTCACGGATGTGAACGGGGTTCAGGACGACGTTGTAGCCGAAGTCATCGGTCGCGCCGTAGGTCATCCCCCCGCGCACGCCTCCGCCGGCCATCCAGACGCTGAAGCAGCGGCCGTGATGATCGCGGCCGGACCCGAGCGCACCCTGGCTATAGGCGCTTCGGCCGAACTCCCCGCCCCAGATCACCAGGGTATCGTCCAGCAAACCACGCTGCTTGAGATCGGTAACCAGTGCCGCAGAGGCCTGGTCCGTATCCCGACACTGGCTGGTCAGGTTGGGGACTAAGAGCCTGTGCTGATCCCAGCCGCGATGGAAGAGCTGAATGAAGCGCACATCCTGCTCGGCCATGCGACGTGCCATCAAGCAGTTGTAGGCGTAGGTGCCAGGTCGCCGCGCATCTTCGCCGTAGAGCGCAAAGGTGCTCTCGGGCTCATCGCTGAGATCGACGATCTTCGGCACGGCAGCCTGCATGCGATAGGCCATCTCGTACTGGGCGATACGTGTCTCGATCTCCGGGTCCAATACCTGCGCATGGCGTAGCTTGTTGAGCTCTGCTAGGTCGTCGAGCATGAGCCGACGAGTCTGCCGGTCGATGCCCGCCGCATCCTTCAGGTACAGCACGGGGTCGCCGTTGCTGCGCAACTGCACCCCTTGATGCTGGGTGGGCAGAAATCCGCTGCCCCACAATCGCGAGAAGATGGGTTGGCCCGGGTTCTTACCGGTGCCTTGAGAGATCAGCACCACATAGGCGGGCATGTCCTGGTTCACGCTGCCCAACCCGTGGCTCGCCCAAGCACCCAGACTCGGACGTCCCGGTACCTGTGACCCAGTGTTGATGAACGTGATCCCCGGGTCGTGATTGATGGCCTCCGTGTTGACCGAACGAATCAGCGCGATGTCGTCGGCGATGCCTCCCATGTACGGCACAAAATCGCTCATGACCGTGCCGCACTCCCCCCGCGGCGAGAAGGGACGCATGGGCGCGCAGACCTGGAACTGCTTCTGACCGGAGGTCATGCCAGTGACCCGTTGGGTGCCCTTGACACTCGCCGGGAGCTCGCTGCCGTGCAGGGCTTGCATGCCCGGCTTGCAATCGAAGAGGTCGATGTGCGAGGGGCCGCCGGACTGGAATAGGTAGATCACCCGCTTGGCTGTAGGCGGGAAGTGCGGGAGATCCTGCTGGCGGCCAAAGCCTGAGGCAGTCGCTCCGGCTTCCGATTGGAGCAAGCTGCCCAGGGCCATGGCACCCAAGGCACCGCCTGCTGACTGCAACAGCTGGCGCCGGCCCAGGGTACGTTGCATTGGTTGAGACTCGTTCATGACTAGGGCCGCGTCAGGGTCTCGTCTAAATTCAGCAAGGTCGAGGCGAGCAAGCCGGCCGCAGCCGAGCGAGCTAGGCTCGAAGCGTCAGCGGCATCAGACTCCGTGAGCGCCCGGGCCTGAACCGGTCTACCCAGGAAGTGCTCGTAGTTGCGCCGAAAAGCCGAACGCAGGATCTTGAGCTCCGCCGGCTGCGGGTGCCGGCCGGTGCACAAGCGAAAGCCAAAATCGATCTGCCCATCGAGCTCTGGGTGGCTCCCCAGAATCCTCTTCGCAAGCGCGCGCGAGGCTGCCACGAACTGCGGCTCATTGAGGCTGGTCAAGGCCTGCAGGGGCGTGTTCGTGCTGGCGCGGCGCACCGTGCAGGTCTCCCGACTGGGCGCGTCAAAAACCGTCAGGCCAGGCGGCGGCGCGGTGCGCTTCCAAAAGGTGTACATGCTGCGGCGATACCCATCGGACCCAACGCTTGCATAGAAAGCTTGCGCGGAGAAGAAGGTCGGGTGCCCGAAGTGGCTGACCTGGCGCCAAAGCCCAGCCGGCTGCTCCGGGTAGACACTGGGCCCACCCACGCGTCTGGATAGCAGCCCCGCTACCTGCAGGGCACCGTCGCGCAGGAACTCTGCGGGCAATCGATAGCGACTGCTACGCGCCAAGAGCCGATTGGCTGGATCGCGCTCCAGGAGGATCTCGGTGAAGCGTGATGATTGCTGATAGGTGCTGGAGAGCAGGATTGTTCGCAGCAACCAACGCACATCCCAGTCGTGTTCAACAAAGGACACGGCGAGCCAGTCCAAGAGCTGCGGGTGTGAGGGCCACTCACCCTGGGAGCCAAAGTCCTCAGTGGTCCCCACGATGCCCTTCCCCATCAGCATCTGCCAGTAGCGATTGACGGTCACACGCGCTGTCAGCGGGTGCTCCGCGCGGGTCAGCCACTTGGCGAGCCCGAGGCGGTCGGTAACGGGCTCCTGATCCACCGTGGCCAGCAGCTTCGGTACTCCAGCAGTAACCGCCTCTCCGTGCTGATCGTATTGCCCGCGCACAAGTACATGAGTGCTCCGCGGCTGCCCGCTGTCCATGACCATGACACTCGCGTTCTGAGCCTTCAGAGTTCGATCGATTAGCCCATACTCACCATGCACGGCGGCGATCTGCCGATTGAGCAAGGTCTTGTCCGGGCCACTGAGGGTTGCAGCGAATCTCGGCAGCAGGTTGCGCCAGTGCTCGTAGCTGCGTTCATCCTCCGCCAGAGCCAGGATCTCATGGGTTGGTGTAGCTGAACCGAAGAGTCCCCAGGGGGCGCAGCCATAGGCTCCGAGTTCCTTCATCTGGCCGCTTTCGGCCAGGCTCCCCGCGTTCTCCTCGTCGCGCGTAAAGGCCCAGGCCTTGGACGTCGACCAGATTGCTTGGTTGCTCCCGTCCACCAGCGCGACCAGCAGACCTGCGGCGCCACCTTCATTGTCAGCATCGACACGCAGAGTATTCTCGCCCTCAACGAGGACTGTGGCGATGTTCACACTCAGCGGTTTCATCCACGGTGCGACCTTAGCGATCCGGCGTCCGTTGATGAATACGACCGCCGAGTTGTCGCAACTGATGGCCAAGTGCGCGACGCTCGGAAGCTCACCGAGGTCGAATTTGTGGGTAACACGAATCCTATCGTTGGCGGAGACCTCGGGCGCCCACACCCATTGGGGCAGTGCCGCGCTGAAGGTATCGTGAGCGGTTTGCAAAGGCACTGGCGCACCTAACTTGACCACACCAGCTGCCTTGTCCGCTTCCCATGCTAGACGTTGTTCGCGGAAGAGTTGGCTGAGGAAGGTGGTCAGATCCGATCGTCGGCGCTCATAGGCCGCCGCGACCTCCGCGCGCATCCCCCACTCCTTGCCGAGCGCTAGAGTTGGAGCGGTATTGCCATTCTGTCCCCCTTCACCTCCCGTGCTCGATTGGTTGAACACGTCGAAGAGCTGGTAGTACTCGCGCTGCGTGATGGGATCGTACTTGTGATCGTGACACTGCGCGCACTTCATGGTCAATCCCATGAAGGCCGTGGAGACCGTGTCGATTTGGTCGATGATCGAGGCGACTCTGTATTCCTCTGGGATTGTGCCGCCCTCATGCGTGTTCATCGCATTCCGCAGAAAACCCGTGGCGATCAACTGACCCTGGGTTGCATCCGGCAGCAGGTCACCCGCTAGCTGTTCCACTAGGAACTCGTCGTAGGGCTTGTTCTCAGCGAAGGCCCCAATCACCCAATCGCGCCAAGCCCACATATCCCGATGGTCGTCGATGGAGTAGCCGTTCGTGTCTGCGTAGCGCGCGACGTCCAGCCAATCGAGAGCCAACCTCTCCGCCGTCCGAGGCTCGAGCAGGAGCGTGTCGACGAGTCTCTCGAATGCGCGTGGCTCCTGGTCTGCGAGAAAGGTATCGATCTCATCCAAGGTCGGGGGCAGCCCGGTCAGGTCCAGGCTGGCCCGCCGAATGAGCGCTTCCCTGCTGGCGGCATCGGCGGGCACAAGCCCCTCCTCACCAAGACGCTCGTGAATGAACGCGTCCACGGGATTGCCCAGCTCGCCTGCTTCCCCAGGCAGCTCGGTCTTGGACGGCGGGACGAAGGCCCAGTGGCTCGCGTAGGTCGCACCCTCACCAATCCAGCGCTGCAGAATCTCGATCTGCTCCGCCGACATCGGATTCTTCGCCTCGAGAGGCGGCATGATGTCGTGCTCGTCCTCCGTCGCCACCCTATACGCGAGCTCACTCTCCTCCACGTTTCCGGGCACGATGACCGGCCCCCCCCGGCGCGCCCCTAGGGCACCATCAGCCAAGTCCAGGCGCAACTTCGCCTGCCGTTGTGCCTGGTCGGGGCCGTGGCAGGTAAAGCAGAACTCGGACAGGATCGGACGCACATCCCGGCTGAAGTCCAGCCCATCCGCAACGGCTGTAGGGTTGGATACCGCCCCGAGCAGGGCAACTATTTGGAAGAATCCCATCGATTGATATGTGGGACCAAGTCTTGTCCCGCAGGCAAGCATAGCGGGTCAGGGCCAGGTACGGAGCCGCGTTCGATTCTTCGGGTCGAATGGAGCCGTCGGACCCTGAATCCGTTCCAACCCAACCACGAGGAATACAGCACGGCTCCCAATCCTAGCTACGTAATGATCTCGTGGACCACGCGCGCATGCTCGACACCCGTTAGTCCCTGATCCAAACCTTGGAATTTGACCCGCAGCCGGTCGTGATCAATCCCCAACTGGTGCAGCAGGGTGGCGTGCAGGTCGCGCACGTGAACAGCGGAATCCGGAAGCGCGTTGTAGCCCAGCTCATCGGTTTCACCGTAGGTGGTGCCGCCCTTGAAGCCGCCCCCGGCCATCCACATGGAGAAGCCTTTGATGTGATGGTCGCGGCCGCTTCCCTGGGCCATCGGCGTGCGACCGAACTCTCCCCCCCAAATCACGATCGTGTCGTCAAGCATGCCGCGCTGCTTGAGATCGTGGACCAATGCTGCAGATGCTTGGTCGACTAGCCTCGCAGCCGTCGGCATGTCGCGCTGCAGGTTGCTGTGGTGATCCCAACCTCGGTGGTACAGCTGAATGAAGCGCACTCCCCGCTCTGCCATGCGTCGCGCCAAGAGGCAGTTGGCGGCGAAAGAGCCATCCGCACCCTCCGTCCCGTACAGATCCATGATGTGCTTCGGCTCGTCTGACAGATCGGTGAGCTCCGGGACGCTGCTGTGCATGCGGAAGGCCATCTCGTACTGACTGATGCGCGCGGCGATCTCCGGGTCCGAGACCGCATCGTTGCGCATGGCATTCAAGCGCTGGATGGCTGAAACAATGTCGCGCTGATCCTGCAGGCTCGCTCCCGCGGGCGCTCCCACATAGGACACGGGATCGCCGGTCGATCGAAACTTGACCCCCTGGAACTCGCTCGGCAGGTAAGCGGCTTGCCACTGGCGCGACGCGATCGGTTGCGCCTGGCCACCGCCAACCGAGGACAGCACGACGAAACCCGGCAAGTTATCGCTCTCGCTGCCGATGCCGTAGTTGATCCACGCTCCCATGCTCGGATGCCCAGGGATCCTGCTCCCGGTGTTGATGAACGTGTGCGCGGGGTCGTGGTTGATCTGCTCAGTGAGCATGGAGCGAACGATGGTCATGTCGTCCGCGATGCCAGCGATGTGCGGGAAGAATGCCGAGATCTCCTGACCTGACTGGCCGTGCCTCTGGAATTCAACCTGCGGCCCGCGGCAGGTCAGTTCCTGACCTTGCAACTGCGCGACCGGCTGCCCCATGGTCAGCGACTCGGGCATGGGCTTCCCGTCGAGCTCGGCGAGCTTTGGCTTATAGTCGAAGGACTCGAGGTGCGACGGTCCCCCGGCCATGTAGAGATAGATGACGCGCTTCGCCTTCGGTGCATGATGCAACGGGTTGACGATGCCGCGCCAGCGCCCATCGGACTGGGACGCCAAGAGGCTCTGGCTCAAAGGGGAATGGAGGGCGAACGCTCCGACGCCGGCCCCGCCGAGGCTCAGGAATTGACGACGTGTGTGAGGATTCAAGGCACTCATCTCAATTCCTTGTCACGGTCTCGTGCAGGTTCAACACCGTTCGCGTCACGGCGGTCCAGGCGGCGACCTCGCGGACGTCGAGGTCGTCCGGCACAGCGTACTCCCCGATGCTCTGCAGTGCGGTGGCATCGGCTCCGTTCGCTTCGTAGCGCGCACGCTTCTCGGCATAGAGCTGGGCCAGGACAGCGAGCTCGGCAGGCGTGGCCGATCGCCCGACCGCCTGCCGCATGATCCAGGTCAGGCGTTCGGATTCTGATGCGCCACCTTCAAGCATGGCGCGGACCGCAAAAGCGCGAGCCGCCTCCACGTAGGTGGGATCATTGAGCAACACCAAGGCCTGCAAAGGAGTGTTTGATATCGGCCGACGCGCCTCGCAGGACTCCCGGTTCGGAGCATCGAACGCGAGCAGACTAGGGTGCAAGAACGATCGCATCCAATACGTGTACATGCCGCGCCGGTAGAGGTCGTCCCCCATGCTCTGCACGTACTTGTGGGGATTGCCGACGCTCTTGTAGGAATCGGACCAATAGCCCGCCGGCTGGTAGGGCTTAACGCTAGGCCCGCCTAGCTCGGGAAGGAGCAAGCCACTGATGGCCAGGGCGTTGTCGCGAACGAACTCAGCCTGCAATCGATAGCGTGCCTGGCGTGCGTGCAGTCGATTGAGCGGGTCGATCGCGAGCTGTTCGGCCGACGGGGTGGAGCTCAGTTGGTAGGTCCGCGACGTCACCAGCAGCCGGACCATATGCTTCATGTCCCAGCCGGACTCGCGGAACTCAACGGCCAACCAATCGAGCAGTTCCGGGTGGCGCGGCCACTCACCCTGTGAGCCCAGATCGTTCAGGACATTGGAGAGTCCCTGGCCGAAGAAGAGGTACCACAGACGATTAACGAAGACGCGGGCCGTGAGCGGGTTGTCCGCGTCGAGGATCCACTTCGCGAGGTCTAGCCGTGTCAGGCGCTGCTCCTCACGAGCGTTCGGTTGTGGGAGGAAATGCGGTACTCCCGGCTCGACGATCTCGCCACTCGAGTCGAGCCAGTCACCCCGCGGCAGGATGCGTATAACCCGCGGCTCCACGGCACGGCTCACCATGGTATTCGTGCGCAACTTGTCGAGCTTGTCCCGTTCCCTCTCAGCCCGCGCCAGCTGCTCGCTCACCACGCGCAGCTCGGGCGGGTTGTGGGACACAATGTGAGCCCGCACGCGCGCGGTCTGCGCCTCGGTCCGCACACCGACGGGTGTCGCCACGGCCTCGATCAGCACGTCGTCCGTAAGCTCCCCCCCGAGCGCGGTGGCCGGGTCCCTTGAGAGCCCTACCCGGAACCTGCCAAGGTTGTGAAAGTCGCGCTCGGCTTCGTGGTAAAGGACGATCTCGAGCGACTCGCTCCGCCGCAAGGACTCTGGATGCTCGAGCCTGAACACCACAGTTCGTGCGGGGCTTGGTTGGCCATCGTCCTTGAAGACGGCCCAGCCGGTTTGAGCGTCGTCGTCGAGGGTCCCCTCTGCCGGCCAGGCAGCGCTGTGGACCACATTCGCCTCGACAGCAGTGAAGTTCAACCGCCGGCGGCCAGTGCCCTCCAGCACAAAGGCCTCGAAGCTCGACAGAACCGCGTTTCCGTTGCCGCGCGAGAAGCCGCCAAAACTCTCATGCGTCAGGACGTCGAGGCGCAGCGCGCCAACCACAATTTGCTCGAGCGGCAGGACTACGGTGTAGTTTTGCCGCTTGGTGCGCTTGCCGGTCGACAGGATCGAGCCGTCCGCCAGGACTTCCATGCTCGAGGCACCGCTCGAACTAGCCCTGGTCGGAATCAGCAATTGCCAGTCGCTTGCCTTCGGCGCTTCGAGAGCCGTGGCTAGTCGGCGGAGGACCACATCACGCTCCTTTCGAAGCGACGTGAGCTGCTCCTCGTTCGCCTTCCACGCACGCACCTCCTCCGGCTGCGGCACATCGAGCATTGGAGGATAGTTGCCGGTGCTACGAGCGTTGCCGGAGTAGACCCCGACCTGGTCAAGGTCGGCGAAGAAAGCACCGAAGCTATAGAAGTCACGCGCCGTGAAGGGGTCGAACTTGTGGTCGTGACATTCTGCACAGCCCAGGGTCGCGCCCATCCACACCTCGCTAGTCGTGCGAACCCGATCGGCGGTGTACTTGGTCAGATACTCTCCCGCTTGGGCGCCCCCCTCCCCGGTCACCTGATTGAGCCTGTTGTAGCCGCTGGCGATTTTTTGCTGAAGGTTCGCCTCCTCCAGTAAATCACCCGCCAGTTGCTCGGTCGTGAACTGGTCGAAACCCATATTGCTGTTGAAGGCAGCGATCACGTAGTCGCGGTATGGATAGATGTTCTGCTTATCGTCCGAGTGATAGCCCTGGGTATCAGCGAATCGCACCAGGTCCAGCCAATAGCTAGACATCCGCTCTCCGTAGTGCTTTGAGGCCAGCAGCGAATCGACCAATCCGATATAGGCCTCGCGCGTGGGAGATTGCGCGAAGGCGTCGATCACCTCAGGTGTGGGCGGCAGGCCGGTCAGGTCGAAGTGCAGTCGGCGGACCAAAGTCACAGGATCCGCAACGCCGGCCGGCGAGACCCCGTGGGCTTGGAGGTTGGCGTGAATGAAGCGATCGACCACTCCCTCTAGCCCAGACTCCACCCGGACTTCAGGAGTCGCTGGCCGGGTCGGGGCGATAAACGCCCAATGTGACTGGTAGGTGGCACCCTGATCAATCCAGCGCCGAATCGTCTCGATCTCACTAGGTTCGAGCTGCTTGCCCTCCTCTGAGGGGGGCATTCTCTCCGACTCGTCGTGCGTCAACATGCGAGCCATGAGCGCACTCGCCTTGGCATCGCCTGGGACGATTGCGTTCGCCCCGCGCCGTTCGGCGACTGCGTTCCCGCGGACGTCCAGTCGCAGCTTGCCCTTGCGCGATTCGGCGTCAGGCCCGTGACAAGCGAAACAGTTGTCGGAGAGGATCGGCCGGATATCCCGGTTGAACATCAGCTCGTCTTCCGCCACGGCACCGGTCGTCAGCAGGGGGACAAGGAAGATAGGGATGAGCATGCGCATGTTGTCGTCGCCTCCTCACTGCAGCCAACTACGAAGTGCGGGCGGAGCCCTGGCCAGTAAGGGGGATGAGGATTCTAGTCTTCCTGTAGCTCCAGAGTTGCCTCGGCAAAGGCCTTGCCGATCAGGGCCATCGTCTTGGCGCAACCGTAGTAGTGATAGGCTGCATTCGACGCACCCCGATTCCAAAACTCGCCCAACTCCGGCGAGGACAGCTTGGTCTCAATCTCGGCCAGTTCCTTAGACGTCTCTTTCTCGGTCAGTTCTCCGGCCGTGACCTTCTTCTGGAGCGTGCGCTTTCTCCCGTTCAAGCCCTCCCGCTGCTTCTGAACCCGGTCGAGAGGCATGTCCCAGCTCGGCGCGGTCTGCACCGCCAAGACATTGCCTCTGAACTCGCGAAGTGAAGCCGGTGCGGCCATCGCATCGCGAAAGTTCCCGTGGACGCCTCGATATCTTTTTTCGACACTCTCGAGCGGTCCGTTGACACCCATCACACCAATTACGAAAGGTAGTTCGGGCGCTTTAAGATCCTTGCGAACATCGCGGATGAACATCGCCATCCACTCGCTGTACTTATCGTAGCCCCCTTTTCGATCACGGTTGGGGTAGACCTCGCGTGTGACTAGGTCGTTCCAACCCTGGAACCAAACAAAGCCGGCGAGCTCAAAGCCCTGCTTCTCGTCGTAGCCCGGGTAGACACGCTCGATGTCCGCAAGCACGTGCTTCACGTGCTCGATCATGAGCCGATAGTAGACCCCGCTCGAAAGCTTGAGCTTGGCTCGTTCCTCCTTCAGATCGAGCCCGCGCTTCTCCATCGACACAACTTGGGAATCGTTGAGCTCATAGACACCGGCCGAAGGCGAACGAAAGTCCGTATGCAAGGATTTACCGCCCCAGGCTGTCTTGATGATCAAGATGGGCTGCTGAAGCGCCTCCTGCATATAGATCCCAAAGGTGAACTCTGGGCCGATCTTCCCAGCACCCATCGCGGGGTCTGTTCTGGCGCCA
>JBLIOL010000060.1:0-20667 GCA_047639615.1 Planctomycetota bacterium
CGCGGCGTTCGAAGAGGTCGGTCCAGACCTCCTTCTCTTCATGGTCGACGATGCGCTCGGCCTGGGCTTGGGCCCAAGCGCGATAGGGATCGTCGTCGGCCGCATTGCGGCGCGCTTCCACCAGCTCACCCAGGCGCGTGATGGCCTCCTGGGAATCGCCGGCCACGTAGCGTGCCCAAGCATCGCCCAGTCGAGCCGAGGCCAAGTCGGGCTGACGCCTCAGGGCCTCGGTGAAGCTCGCCTCAGCGGCCACGGAATCTCCCAGCCCGAAGAGGTTGAAGCCCCGGCGGCTGTGCACCACGGCGCGGCTCGGATCCACTTCCAAGGCGCGCTCGTAGTAGCGCTCTGCAGCCAGAGCCTCGCCCAGGGCGCGCTTTAGTTCCGCCATGGCCACCAGGGCATCGGTGAAGTTGAGCTCCAGGTCCAAGGCGGCGCGCAGGTTTGCTTCGGCACCCACAAGGTCCTCCGCAGCAAACATCTGCCGTCCACGTTGGTACAGGGTCCAAGCATCTGAAGGGTTGCCTTCGAAGGCCTGATTCACATAACCGAGGGCCTCGTCCGGGTGGCCGGTGACCTCCGCCAGCCAGGACAGCGCCCGGTAGGCTGCATAGGCACGGAAAGGATCGGTGCTAGCGGCGGTCAAGAGCTCGCGCTTAGCGTTCTCCCAGTCACCATCCGCCGTGCGGGCCATGCCTAATGCCAAAGCCAACTCGAAGTCCGCCTCCGGCAGTTCGTCGCCCAGTGCGCCCATGGCTGCATCGGCTTGCTCTCGGGCCTCGGAGGTGCCCAAGAAAGAAGCTGTGGCCACCACGCCGGCCAGAGCCGCAGGGTGCAGGGAGTCCGCGTTCAGGGCACGCTTGAAAGCCACCAGTGCTTCGCTCGTACGACCCAGGAAGAGCAGGGCCCGACCGTGGTCCGTTCGGATCGCCACGCGCTGGTACGCCTGGGCCTGACCCGAGGGCTCGCGCCGCTCGGCGTCCGCCAAGTGATCGAGAGCTTCGTCGCCGCGCCCGTGCTCCAGCAGAAAGCGACCGAAGCGCCAGTGAGCCAACCAACTCGTGCTCGAAACACCCAAGGCATCTCGATAGTGCTGCTCGGCTTGATCGAAGAGCCGGAAGCGTGTCACCAGGTCGCCGAGGCGCACATGGATCTCCGCGTGGGAGCGATAGCCGTCTGCGATCAGTCCTTGATAGATCTGGAAGGCGCCGTCGAAGTCGAAGCCGGCTTCGCGAATGCGGCCCAGGAGCAGGGTCGCTTCCACGTCGTCCCCATCCGAGATTGCCAACACACGCGTGCAGATCTCGAGCGCGATCTCCAAGGCCCGCGGAACTTCGGTGCGCAGGCCGATACAGATGCGCGCGAAGTCCAAGGCATCGTCGTGCTCCGCGCTCCGCAGGGGATCACTGAAGGCCACGAACTCGAGCTCGACCGCGTTGGCCGTGGTCTCGGCAAAGGCGAATTCCTTAATGCGGATACGCTCGTATTCGATGGCCGGCACGCCCGGGAATAGCAACTTGCCCGTCTCCGGGTCGACCTCGTCGAAGAGCACCGTATCCTCCCGCCGGCGGTCGAGCGTCCAACGATTCTCGTTGCGGATGCGCCCCCACTTCAGGCCGGGGATCTGGATCGAGTCATAGAGCTTGCGATAGCCCGCGATGCGCACCGCGGGATCATCGGCCACCAGATCAGCCAACTCGTCGGCGATGTCGGTTGCACCGGCATAACCCATCCCCGAGAGCGCGCTGTTCCCATCAGAACCCCCTCCGGCTGAACCGAAGTCGGCGGCTTCGATCTCGGAGCCGTCCTCGAGGGCCAAGCCCTCAAACAGACCAGCGACCGGCTCGGCCGCAGGGCTGGCCTGCAGCACGGCGCCCATGGCACGCGGCCGGGGTCCCCAGGCGAAGGGCACACGCAAGGCCGTGAGAGCCTCCAAGGGCGGCTCGTCCAGGGCCAAGGTCTGCAGAGGTGCCGTGTCGCGCGGCGGCGAAAAGAGATCCCTGGCGATGTCGGAACTGCGCCCATCAGGCGGCAGCGCCACATCCACGCCAGGTGAGAAGTAGTCCGTGAACTCGGGTGCATCGCCCACCCCGCCGCTCATGCGGCGAGCGCTGCCCGTAGTCAAATCGCCGTAGAGCCAGTAGCCCAGCAGCATGGTCGTCAGGCCGAGAACAACCGCTTCTTGTCGGATAGCCATGGGATTAGCCCTGCTCCTCGTCCACGCGCACATCGCTGAGGCGCACCACCAGGAAAGTCACTTCAGCACTGACTTCGTTGAGCTTGCTCGCGGCGGATTTGAGGTCGAATTGTTCCACGGTCAAGGGCTTGCCGTAGCGATTGGTCTGAGTCACAGCCAGGGTGTTCGTCATAGCTTCGGCATCGCCGATCATGCGCAAGCTCACGCGCGTGCGTTCCAGACGGCCGACCCCCGTGCGGGAGCCGAAGCCAGGGTCGAGGGTCACGCGCACTTCGGTCACCTGCTGCACGCCGGCGTCGATAGCGCAGCGCAGCACTCGATCCAAGAGATCGAGTGCCTCCATGTGGCGCTCAATAGTGTCCACGTTCAGGGTCTTCAAGGGCTCAAGCCCCAAGCCGTCCGGCAGGCTGATGCGCCGGCGTCCAGCCAACTGGGCCAGGTCCGCACGCACTTCGTCACGCCGCAGGAAGTACTGGTTGTTGGGCGAACCCAAGCCCTCCTGCAGCATGAAATCAGGCCGTGGCTCGAAAGCCACCGCCGCTGAGAGGGCTGCGTAATCCTCGAGCAGGACCTCGTTTTGCTCTTCGGCACGGGCTAGCTCAGCCGTATTGAAGCGACCGATGCGCAACTCCGTCGTCGCCTTCTGCAGCCGGCTCATGGCCTGCCGCGCAGCGCCCCCGTAGGAGTCGCTCAGGAATAGAAAAGCGATCAAGAACACCAGGGCGCCCGCGCCCACAGTGACCACGAATCGCTTGTTCTCCTGCCAGTAATCGTTCAGGTCCATGGGAGCTATTGGGCGTCCTCTTCGTCAGTCTTTACAGGGATCGCCGGTGCGAAAGTGGTCAAATCGATCGAGAAGGTGCCCCGGTCGATGCTGTCGTTAGCGCGCACGCTGGGAAGGTTCCGCTTGAGCAGTCCCACCAGTTGTTGGTGTTGCCCGGTGGGCGACACGGCGCTTTCCCGCACGCGGCCGCGTACGGAGAGCAAGGGCCCTGGGTCGCCATCCCGGTCGAGGCCGATCTCAGCATCGTGACGCCAGTCACCGCTGAGGCGCGTGATCCAGAAGTCCGGCGGCAGCGAGTCGCCGAAGAACTGCAGGGTGCGAGCCAGCTGCTCGCCCATGCCGGCGGTGGTCTGCAGGTCGTTGACCACCACACTCAGCGCCTCGTTCTCTTCCAGGAGCCTCTGGGCTGCGCTGTCGGTGCTCTTGGCACGGCTCAACTTGCGGTGCAAGCTCTGGCCTTGGGAGGCGATCGTCTGGGTGTCGCGCTTGAGGTCGTACACGTAGAAGCCCAGGTAGGAGATGGCCAACACGGCCGCCACCAACAACAGGGCTGTCTTGCCGAAGAACTCGCGCCGCGCGGCCACGCTCTGGGGCAGCAGCTCCAGGCTGTAGGCGCCCGGCGAACTGCTCATGGTGGCTAGGCCGAGGGCCACCACCGATTCCAGGCGGAAGGACTCCAGCTCGGTCGCACTCTGGGCGTCGAGCTTGCTGGTGTCCACGACCCGGAAGGGATCGAAGAGCTCGGCGCGCACGCCCATACCCTTCGAGAAGTACTCGGGCAGACCTTCGAGGGCCGAGCCGCCGCCACAGAGCATGACCCGGTCCAGCTTCAGGCCGCCGATCTTCAGCTGCGACTTGGCGAACATCACCGTGGACTGCAACAGCGAGAGCAACTGCCCCGCCGCGGCCTGGGCCGCGTGGCTGGCACGCTCATGGTTCGGGCTCGGAAAGCGGGCGCCCGGCAGCAAGGTGGCGTACTCGCGCTTGAGCACCTCCGCCTGGGACGGGGTCACCGAAAGCCGCGTGCTAATGGCATCGTCAAAGAGCTTCGAGCCCCCTGTCAGGCTACGCGCGAAGAGGATGTCCGGCCCGCGCGCGATGACCACATCCACGTGCTCGTGGCCGATGTTGGCGATCAACACCGTGTCGTCCTCGACCACACCGTAGTGGGACCAGGCCACGTAGAGCGCGATAGCGCTGGGTGAGAAGCAATCCAAGCTGCCGCCGAGGGCGGACAGGCCTTCCATGTGCTCCTCTAGCAAGGACTCGCGCGCCATGGCCAGCAGCACAATGTCCTCACCCTCCACCTCCGGCATTTCAGGTAGCAGGTTAAAATCGCTGACCACCTCGGCTCCCGACTGGTCGCCGATCTCGGCCACCTCGAAGCGCATGAGCTTGCGCAGTTGCCAATCCGGCACCCGCGGCACGCGCGTATAACGCACGTTGACGTCGCGCCCGGTCAGGGCAACGCGCGCCTTGGTGGGCTTGAAGCCAGGCTCAAAGCCATGCCAAGCGTCACCCAGCACCTCGACCGCGTGCTCCGAGATCCCGAAGTCCGTGGCGTGAAAGGTGCCGCCTTTGAAGTATCCGCGGATGGCCTTGGACGTACGCAGGCCCACATCGATGCCTGTAGCTGTGGTAGCCATGCTTAGTGCTCCTCGCCGTGCTCTTCGTGAGCGGGGAATCGTTCGGTTGTGTAGGTGGAAACGGCCGCGGCCAAAGCCTTGGCGGACAGCTCGTCGAGCGCTCGCTGGATCGCATCCAAGCGCAGGACCTCGTTGTGATCCCCCTGTGCGTCCAGCTCGAGCAGCTCCTCATCGAGTGCTGCCACGAGCGCGGCCGCCGACGTGGCGACCTCGCTACCGGTATAGGTTTCTTCGATCGAGTAAGCGGCTGCTCGGCACTCGCGATAGAGATCAGCCAAGGCAAAGAAGCGTGCGCGCTCGACCTTGTCGCTGAGTGCGGTCAAGCCCTCCAGCCCGGCCTGCACCAGGGTGCTGCGGGCGGCGTCGGCCTCGGCCACAGCCGCGGTCTCGTAGGGGTAGCGCTCGAGCAACACTTTCCAGTTGCGCAAGGCCTCGCCCAGGTCGCCACGTTGGGTGGCTTGGCGCGCGTTGGTGGCCAAGTTGAGGGCCTCCGTGCGCTCCAGCTTGAAGCGCGTCTGCAGCAGCACATCGCCCGAAGCGGGCAACTGCACTTGAATGCGCAATCCGCTGCCACTGAGGCTGCCGACCACGCTCGCTTCGCGACCGAAGGCCAAGCGCAGGAGGTTGTTGCCGGCGCCTGCCAAGAGGTCGGTAACGCCTTCGGCCTCGAAGGCGCCGCCACGCGGTCCGTATCCAGCCGCTCCCAAGGTCGCCACGCCGCTGTCCAGCAGACGCGCTTCCAAGCGTGCGGAGAGCACGACCGGCGAGCTCGCTTGCCAGGCCAAACGCACGCCCTGAGCCTCTTCGGTCAGGGTCATGGGCAAGGACTCGCTCGCGCCCGCGCTCGCGCGCAAACGCAGTCCGGAGACCAGGATTGCGTCGATCTTGAACACGGTCAGCGCCGTGCTGGGCGTTCCCAAGCCGTAGAAGCGCACCTCGTCCAAGGTCTGGCTCGGTGCCGCGCCTACACCTTGAATGAAGGAGACGTCATCGGCCTCGACCCATGCATCGGGGTTGAAGTCGGACTCGATATCCGCGTTGGTTTGAGGCACCCCAGGAGGGCCGCTCGCAGCGATCACCACCTGGGCCCGGTCGTAGCCGTCGGGGATGGTGCCGCTCACGTGGGCCCCTGCGAAGGAGCCCCCGGTCTCGATCGGTGAGGACCAAACCGTGGTCGTGCCCGGACCGTTCTCCTTGGTAGAGGAGAAGATCACGCCCAGGGCAGCGCTAGCACTGGATCCGCGGCGCATCTGGGCGCGGGCGTCGAACTGCTTGCCGCCCGTCACGCGCATCAGATCCGAATCGTGGAAGGCCGCCGCACCCATGGTGAGCCCGTCGACGCGCACGCCCTTGGCTCCCGTCACGCGCGCTGCGGCGACACTCTGGAAGCTATCGCTCTGCTCTTCGCGGGCACTCCATCCTGAGCTGCTCTCGAAGGATGCGCCGGTGCTGACCAGGTTGCCGGGGACGGCGACCACGGGGGCTGTCCTCGGAGCCCCTTCGTCGCCACCACGGCCGTAGAACCAATAGCCGCCAGCGGCCAGGATCGCGCCCAGGCCCAGCAGCAACAAAGGTAATTTGCTCGAGCCCTTGGCCGCGCGCTCTAGCACCTCGGCGCTGACCACGAGCGGCTCGGAGCCACCGAGGTCGTCACCCTCGAGGGCGAAAGCAGCGGCGGGCACTGCGGCGGGCACTGCGGCGGGCACTGCGGGTTGCGCCTTGGGCGGCGCTTCGGGAGCCACGGAAGGCGCCACCTTGCGGGCCGGAATCGGCGCCTGGCGCGTGGACTCAGGAGCAGCTTCGGCAGCAGGCTCATCGAACTCCAGTTCGAGCTCCAACTCCATGCCCACGGGATCCGTGTCGCCTCCAGCGCCCAGGCCAGGCGCGGCGGCGCCATCGAGCAGCACCAGGAGCATCACATCGCCGAAGGACACGTGATCCCCAGCCTGTAGCACGGAGCTCTCGATCTTCTGCTTGCCCACGCGGGTGCCGTTGGTGCTGCCGAGGTCGCGGACCCGCAGCTCGCCACCCTCGAGGGTCAGCTCGGCATGCTTGCCAGAGACAGAGGTAGCGGCGATTTGGAGGCTATTACCGGGCTTGCGCCCAACCAGGAAGGGGCTGCCCTCCAGGGCGACCGTCTCGCCCGAACGCTCACCGGACTCGAAGCGCAGGGAGTACCGAGGACTCATAAATGGCAGTAAAGGACCGAGGGGAGGAGCAAGGCAGGCTGCGGAGGATGCCGGCAGGCCCACGGCGGCGCCCACAGACACCGCGCAAATCGTTCCTAGCTGCTTGTGAGGGCAGAGTTACCACCGTATGCACGCACCTAGGCGAGCCAGGATACAAGGGCTGCCTAGGGCGAGTCCATCGGCACCCCCTCCCTATTCCATCTAGATTATGCCGCGCTCGCGCAGACTGACCCAGACGCCCTCCCCGACGATCACGTGATCCAGCAGGGGGATGCCCAATAGCTCGCCGCTCGAGACCAGGCGCCGGGTCAGTTCCAGATCCTCCAGACTAGGCTCCGGGTCCCCTGAGGGGTGATTGTGGGCCACCACCAGCGCGGCTGCATTCAAGCGCACTGCGGCTCGATAAACCTCCCTGGGGTGCACCAATGAGGCGGTCAGCGTCCCCACCGAGACCTGGCGCACGCTGATGGGCCGATGCCGGGCGTCCAGCAGGACCGCATGAAATTCCTCCTGTTCGAGTCCTTCCAGGCGCGCGGCCAACAGGCCGTGCAGCAATTCCGCCACCTGGCCCGGCCGGCGCAGAGCTGGTCCAGGCTGACTGCGCTGGAGCGCGCGCCCGAGAGCTGCCGCCGAACACAAGCGCTCGGCGGCTCGCAGACCCAGCTCAGCGTGACAGGCCAATTCCTCTGGGGAGCGCCGCACGAGTGCGCGCAGCTCCTGCACCGAGTCGAGTCCAGCGCGTACCAAGCGCCGCCCCGCGCGCGACCCGACCAGGCACGTGAGTGCCTGCAAGACTTCCGCCTCAAGGCCCTGACCTAATTTCGCTTCGGGGTGTCCCCAACCATTTGTCAAACGCTCCGTATTCGCAATCCTGATGCACATTCCTTCAGAACTATTCCGGCGTGACTTTGGTTACAAAAACTCCAATGATATTCTTTTGTCACCTCACGAAAAAGGTGTACCGGACGCGCAAGTTGTTCCCGATGATACTTGCGGAGACCTTCGTGGGTCTTCACCAAGAAGCTAAGGAGAAGTCGTGAGTCCGATAATCTTGTTGGGAGTTGGTTTGCTCAGTCTCTGGACTTTGGAGATGGTCCTCGTCTGGGCACGCTACAGGAGCTTTCTGCGCCACGAGCGCGAGCTGTTCATCGAACAGCTCTAGCTCGGTTACGCAGAAGTCACACGGATTGTCGGGCGTACGATGGAGAGCCGAGGTGTCGAGCGATTTCGCTGTAGCGAGGTCGCTCGACCTCGTTAGAGCGTCCGAATCCCCCCCAGGTAGCCCGCCCAATAGACGCGCTCCTTAGCAGGCCGCTTAAAAAACAGCGACTTGTCGCTCGGCTCCCACGAAGCGCCTGGCTGCGTTGCCAGAACCCCCAAATAGCCACCACTATGGGGGGAACCTGTCGCCTTGCCAGACGATCAGTGGAAACCAATCGCTGGGCCGCTGTTCTCAAACGGCCTGCTAGCGCGGTCCGAGCCCTTCAAAAAGGTCACCTAGGGCGAGCTCTAGCTCGACCCCCACTCGCCGCTGAAAAGCAGCCTGGGGGCTGCCCTTGGAAGCACAGGCTTCCACCATTGCAAGTACCTCAGGCAGCCCATACTGCTGCTCGATAAAGGCCACAAAGGCGTGTGATTGAGCATAGGCACGGACAATATCCTGGGGGTCATCCCAGGCCCCTAGCCCCCCTCTCAGGTCCTTGAGCGGCAGGGGCTTCTGCCCCTTCAGCTGGACGCGCGCCACCTGCAAGGCCATGGCCTGGCCACCCCGGCTGGAGCGCTCTAGGCGCTGGGCCAGACCCTCATTCAGCCAGCCAGGCACCCCCACGCCGCCCACCGCACGCACGAAAGCGTGCACCAGCTCGTGGCGCAGAACGTGCACCAAGCGCTCGTGCGCCCTCGGTATCAGGGGCACCTCCACAGGGATACGCACCGTCCCATCGAAGGCTCCGCCGGCCCAATCCCCTAGGCCCGTGGCGGCGTCGAACTCGGTGCGAGCCATGAGCACCACCCGGATTCGGCCGCGCCCGGACTCCACCGGGAAGTGGCCGAAGACCTCAGCAAAGTCCAGATAAGCGTTCTCCAGCTGCTCCAGGATCCAGGGCGCTGCGGAGCGCAAACTACCGCGATCACCGTCGTAGCTGAGCTGAAAGTGAATGTGGCCGTCGTCGAGGAAGTCCTCTTCGGCAGACCCAGCCGAGCGCCAGCGCTTTAGACGCTGGGCCAAGCGCGCACGCAACTGCACGGCTTCCTGGTCCTCGCCCGGATAGAGCTCGATGGCCCGCGCCAGGAGCTCGAGTGATTCCGCACGCTGAGCCTCGTCGTCACTCTCCTGACGCAGCCGCGCCAGGGCCTCCAGGGCGATGGCCAGGTTGCGGGCAAAAATAGGCTGATCGGGATGAGCCTGCACGCAGGACTCGAACAACCCCACCGCCAGGGCCGGCTTGCCGTCCTTCAGGGCAGCGATGCCGGCGTCATTACGGTCGAGCCACTGACGCCCGACGCCCGCGGAGGCCATGGAGGCGTTCGTGGGATGATCTTGCAGGAAGGCTGTAGCGATGGCTGCCGGCGCCTCGTGCGAATCCTCTCCAGCGGCCTGCTCGTCGGCGTCCGGAGCCACCAGTTCGAGCGCTTGCGGGACCGGATCAGGCGCCTCGTCCCACTTGCGCGTCATGACGACCAGCAATCCGCCCAGAAGGAGCGCTCCGAACAACAGCAGGGCATGGACCTTCCTCATCAGGCTGGACCAGACGCTCCCGGCGGGGCTTTCTTCCCGCTCCCTACGCCGCGCCGCTCCAGCAAGGCGGGAAAGCGCGCGTAGCTAGCTGGGTAGCCCGTATCGCGCTCAATCTGGCGGATGCCGCGCAGAAAGAATTCGTGGGCATCCTCGAGCACGCTCTGGGTATTCACATCGCAGAAGTAGGTGCGGCAGCCCAAGGGTCGCCCCTCGCGCGCCGTGCAACGCCCCGCCACATGATAAGGACAGCGCTCATCCGCCTCCGGCGCGGGCGCCTCGGGGTGCACGTGCGCCGCGTAATCGGCTTCGAGTCCGGTACTGAAGAGCTCGTGCCCGGCCTCCTCGAAGCGACAGCACAAGCCGCGTGCGATGCACACGGCGCGACTCTTCGTGACGAAGGCATCGACCTCCTCGTAGAGCACACGCAAGCGCTCGAAGGCCGTCTGTTTGGTTTGCTCGTCCACCAGCACTGAAATGCCAGGGCACACGGCGCGCGCCACCTCGAAGGCGCGCTCCTCCGTGAGGATCGTGGGCCAGTACGGAAAGCTGCGGCAGTGCTCCGGCCGGTCCGAGTAGACCGTGCAGTGATTAGCCCCATCCAAGAGGCTGCAGCGCCCGCCGGCGCCCTCCTCTTGCTCGCGCAGGCTCAGGCGCAGGCGTCCCGTATTCGGATCGGGAACGGTGCGCACATAGCGCTCGCTAAAGTTCTCGGGGGTCATATCCAAGCGCCCCGCCATGGCTTCCAACTCGCCATCCTCGAGCCAAACGCGCCCTTCCCCACCCGTACAGCAGTTGCCGCAACGGTGACAATCGAACTCGAACGGGACCAGGGCCTGAGCTCCGCGAGGATCCACGCTCATCGCTTACGACCCGGGCCGCGCGGCCGCCGCACCCGTGCGGAGTTCTTGCGGGCAGACTGGCCGTAATCCAGCTCCGCGCGCCCCTCGATCTGACCGCGAACGTCTTCGATCAGCTCCTCCCATGACTGGAAGCGCACGTCCGCCTCCTTGGCCATCATCTTCTCGATCAGGTACTGCAGGTGCGGCGACGTCCCGCGCGCCTTGAGCTCGGGCGAGCGCAGAGACTCCATCACAGCCTTGCGCAGGGTGTCCTCATCCCCGTCGCCTTCGAAGGGCAAGCGCCCGATGGTCAGCTGGAAGAGGGTCACGCCCAGGCTGTACACATCGCTGCGCAGATCGGCTGCGGCGCCGCCCTCGGCCTGCTCCGGGGAGAGGTACTCCACAGTGCCCACGGCGCTGCCGGTAGCGTTGGCCACGTCGCAATTCACGCAGAAGCCCAGGTCGATCAGCTTGACCGCGCCGCCGCCGTCGAGCATCACATTGCCCGGCTTGACGTCGCGGTGCACCAGATCGTTGGAGCCCAGGTAGGCGAGCACCTCGGCGATCTCGAGCACGATGCGAAAGGCAACTTCCTCGGGGAAGTCCTGCCCGTCATCCAGATGCTCCTGGAGGGTGCGGCCCTCGATCAATTCGAGACGGTTGAGGTAGGTCTCGCCCGAACGCGCGACCCCATAGCCTTTGATCAACCCATCGTGACGCAAGGTCTTGAGCAGCTTGCCTTCCTCGATGAAGCCCTTAAGCAGGGCCTGATTCTGGCTTGAACGGTAGTTGAGCACCTTCAGGGCGAGGGCCTTGCCGCTCTTCTTGTCGCGCGCCTTGAAGACCTCAGCCGTTCCGCCGGCGCCCAACTGGCCGAGGATTTCGAAGCCAGGGATGCGCGGCCGCTCGCCAGCGCTGGTCTTGCGCAGCTGATCCACCCGCTCCTGGTCCCAGCCGGGACCAGTCAGCAGCAGCCAGTCCAGGGACTCCCCGTGCTTGAGCGCGCCGATCATGGGCTCAGCTTCGGAGCGATCGAGGTAGCCGCGGTGCACGAGGAGGGCGAGGAATTTGACGTCATCACTAGGGCTCATAGGAGAGGGAATCCTAGCGCTTATGTGCCATCAGGAGAATCTCGCGTCAACAGAGGTTCTTTCGGGCTGGTTGCATCAAGAACCAGGGGGGTAGCCACCGAAATCAAGGGTGCCAGAGCGCGTCCCCAGCGCCCCCCCCCATTCGCCCCCGGCCTCCCCACCTCCCCTTGTCCAACCTCGAACGCGAACGCAGTGTGTTCCGTTACTTCGACCTGGCTGATTGCTTTGTCGAAGTTCGCACGCTGGATCCCGATACTCTCGGTGTCTCCCACCGCCCTGGCATCGACCAGCAGGGCTACCGTCGTCTCGTCATCCAACGCTGTTGCCCCGATTTCGAGGATGGCACCAAGCACACCCTGGAGATGCTCTTCCCGGAGGATCCGGTGCTGGCCGCCGACGTGCTCTACCAGCTTTGCATCGAGGTCAACCCGCGGCTCGACATCCACGAGGTGCGCCTGGCCGTGGAGAGCCCTGAGGACGCCGCGCCCGGAACTCAAACCGAGACACAGGCCAAGGGTAATTTCCTCGACAGCTTGGCCGGCCTCACAGCCGGTATCGAGCAGCGCATCGCGCGCTCCGTCATCGGTCAGCCCGAAGCCCTCTCCGCGGTTTCGCGCGCCTTGCGCAAGGCCGCCATGGGCCTCTCCCCAGAAGACCGCCCCGTGGCCTCTTTCCTCTTCGCCGGCCGCACGGGCACGGGCAAGACCGAGCTCGCCCGCAGCCTAGCGCGTGAGCTCTTCGGCTCCCGCAAGGACGCCCTCGTACGCATCGACTGCACCGAGTTCGGCGAAGCCCACGACGTGGCCAAGCTGATCGGCTCGCCCCCGGGCTACGTGGGCCACGAGCAAGGCGGCCAGCTAACCGACGCCGTGCGCGCCAACCCGGAGTGCGTGGTGCTCTTCGATGAAGTCGAGAAAGCTCACCCGCGCCTGCACGACCTGCTGCTGCAAATCCTCGAGGAAGGCACGCTCACCGACAGCCGCGGCAAGGCCACCTGCTTCGGGCACACATTGGTCGTGCTGACCAGCAACGCCGGCGCCGAGCGCGCTCGCCGCCAAGAAGGCGGCCTAGGCTTCGGCGACAACGAAACCCTGGACCACGGCGAACTGCAGGCGCTCACCAAAGAAGCCATCGACGAGACCTTCCGACCCGAGTTGCTCGGCCGCGTGGACGAGACACTTGTCTTCCGTCAGCTCGGTAAGAGTGACGTGGAGCGCATCGCCAAGGGCATGCTGGCCGAGCTCGGCCAGCGCGTTGCACGCCGTAGCGTAAGCGTCAAATTCACTCCCGCCGTCGCGCGTTGGATGGCCGCGCGTGCCCTGGACAGCCAGTTCGGTGCGCGTGCCCTACGCCGAGCGGTCGAGTGCGAAATCGCCCCGCGCCTGGCAGACTTCCTGTTAGAAAACGAAGGCGCAACCCGCGTTCAGGTGCGCGTACGCCAGCAGGAACTAGCCTTCGAGAGAGCGGCCTAGTAGAAGCGGCGTCCATGGGCCAAACTCGGCAGCTCACCCAGCTACCCGAGCCTCCCGAGCTTCCGAGCCCGCCGCCCATGATCGCACTGTTGCTTCTCGCGCTGCCGCAAGACCCCGTCCCCACCGTCACGCCGGGGATCGTCACCGATCGCGAGAGCGAGATCAGCCTGGAGTTGCCTTCCGAGGCAGACAGCTACCAGTTCGCGGTCTTCGGTGACCGCACGGGCGGCCCGCCCGAGGGCGTCTCCGTCCTGCGCCAAGCGGTGAAGGATGTCAACCTGGTGGAGCCCGACCTGGTCATGACCGTGGGCGACCTGATCCAGGGCTACAACCAGACCGCTGGCTGGATGCCGCAGATGCGCGAATTCAAGGGCATCATGAACAAGCTGCTCTGCCCCTGGTTCCCGGTGGCCGGCAACCACGACATCTACTGGCGCGGCGAGAACCGTCCGCCGGAGGAGCACGAGGCCAGCTACGAGGAGCACTTCGGCCCGCTCTGGTATGCCTTCCGCCACAAGCGCTCCTGGTTCTTCGTGCTCTACACGGACGAAGCCAACCCGGAGACCGGCGAGCGCAACTTCAGCAAGGCCGAGTCCCAGCGCATGAGTCCGGAGCAGTACTCCTGGCTCGACGAGACGCTCAAGCTGACCACCGATGCGGAGCACGTCTTCGTATTCCTGCATCACCCGCGCTGGATCGGCGGCAACTACGGCGACGATTGGGAGCGCGTGCATCAGCGCCTAGTGCAAGCCGGCAACGTCAACGCGGTCTTCGCCGGCCACATCCACCGCATGCGCTACGACGGCCCGCGCGATGGTATCGAGTACTTCGCCCTGGCCACCGTGGGCGGCGGCCAGTCCGGTCTAGTGCCGGAGGCCGGCTACCTGCATCACTACTACTTGGTGACCGTGCGCAAGGGCCGCGTGGCCGTGGTCAACTACCCGGTGGGCAGCGCCTCGGATCCGCGCTTAGTCACCGGCGAGGTCTCGGGCGAGTGCGGCAGCCTGGCCAAGAAACTCGCACCCAAGGACGCCGAGCCACTGCCCTACGACCCAAGCAAGGGCGCGCTCGCGGCTCACGAACTCAGTTGGACCAATCCAGTCTCCCACCCAGTTGAGCTCACCTGGCTCGCCGAGCCCGACGACGCCCGCTGGCAGATGCTGCCCGACCATCACCACATGGTCGTCGCCCCGGGCGAGACCATCACGCGCACCTTCCAAGTCATGCGCCGCCCCGGCGGCCTGGACGCTGCTTTCCAGATCCCGAGCGTGCGCGTGCATGCGGACTACCTGGGCAGCGACCTGCGCGTGAGCATCCCCACCAAGAGCTTCCCCCTTAAGCTCGCGCTCTCCGGCCTAAGCGCCCCCGACAAGCCCGACCAAGAGCAAGTACTCGCCCTCGACGGCAAGTCCGCCCACATCAGCATCCCTTCGGCCCAAATCGAGCTCCCTGACGGCCCTTTCACCATCGAAGCCTGGATGCGCGCCGAGTCCTTCGGTGGCCGCATGGGCCTAGTCACCAAGACCGAGAGCAGCGAATACGGTCTCTTCGTTAGCGACGGATCCGTGAACTTCTCCATCCACCTAGACGGCAAGTACATCACCCCCAACGTCCCCACCGGCACCCTAGCAGCCGGCCGCTGGTATCACCTTGCCGGCGTCTTCGACGGTGAGCAAGCGCGTCTCTTCATCGACGGCAAGCAAGTGGCCAACCTCTCCGCCTCCGGCAAGCGCACCCTCAGCGAGCTGCCCCTAATCGTCGGCGGCGACGTGAACAACAAGGGCGCCGCCAGCTCATTTTTCCACGGCGACATCGACGAGCTACGCATCACCCGCAAGGCGCTCTACGACGGCAAATCCTTCACCCCCAAACGCCGCCTAAACGCCGACCGCCACACCGCCCTACTCCTCCACTTCGACGGCCCCCAAGGACCTTGGGTGCACGACGCAGCACAGTCCGCCCCAAGCCCCATGCTACGCGCCGGTGCCCGCATCCTCACCCGGGACTGATCGTCGGTGGTACGGTACTGCGTGGACTATTTCCCCTTGAGCAGGTAGGCCTCGGCCCGTAGCACTTGCGTGTTCTCGCCTGCGGCAACGTCTTCGGGCAGGGCTAGGACCTCTTCGTCGGGAACGATGCCACGGTACTCGATGATGTGGCCGTCGAGTCCGCTGTAGCCGCGTACGGAGAAGCGAATGGTGGCTGCACCTGAGGGTAGCTCCCAGGTACGTTTCGAAGACGAGGACCCGGCGCTCGTGCTGCCGAAGATGCGTGCCTGCTTGCGCTGCTTGAAATCCCGGGCGACGGTCTCGCCGGCTGAGATGCAACCCGCATCGATGATCAGCGCCACGGGCCCAGGCGTCGCCTCGATCTGCTTGCGCAGGTCATCCCCGTAGCCGCCGCCGGTGTTGCCGCGCAGGTCGATGATCCAGCCCCCCGCGTCGGGGCATTCCTTAAGCGCCTCGGCCATCCCAGTAGGGATGCTCGAGTCGATTCGGCGCAGGTACATGTAGCCCACGCCGCTCTCGAGCTGCTTGTAGTAGAAGGACTTGCCGGCCTTGACCAGATCCTCGGGCCAGTTGTAATTGTGGGCCCAGCTGCCCTTCTCGGTACGGATGGTGAGCTTGACCTTCTTGCGTTTCTTTCCGGCCAAACACTCGAGGGTGTGCTTGTCGCCCTTCTCACCGGAGAGGGCGTAGAGGTATTCGAAGATGCGGGCGCGCTGGGGACTGGAGAAGGACCCGCCTTTCGCCCAGGTCTCTTGAGTGCGCTTCTCCAGGAACTTGGCGGCGTCCTTGCCGTCGATCTTGAGCACCACCGTACCGGCCTTAAGGCTGGCGCCTTGACCCTGGGGCGGGAACATGACGACGACTCGGCCGTCCGTAGCCTGCATCAGGCTCAGCCCTGAGTAGTAGCTGGGCTCGCGCTTGGGCAGCTCGATGGCGGACTCGGTGACGTAGCTGTGGGCATCGCGCAGCTGGCCGATGCCGTCGAAGATCAGCTGCATGAAGTCCGCGTCGGTCTTGCACTTCTTGGCCGACTTGAGCAGCCGCGACTTGGCCGTTCCCCACTGCTTCTCGATGCCCTTGAGCTCGAAGAAGGGATAGACCTCGTCCGCTTGGTCGCAGAAGGCCTGGATGTCCGAGACGTAGGACTCCTTGAAGTCGGACTGCGCGTCGGCAGGAGCCGCGAGGGCCAGGGCTGCCAGCGAGACGGTGAGCAGGGCAATGCGGAGCTTCATGGGGGCATTACGGTACCGCGTTACCTACCGCTGCGGTTATCCTAGGTCCCTTCGACCATGCTGATCACGACCCTACTGGCGCCCCTCGTACTCGCCCTCGCCCCCAGCTCCCCGGAGCCGGCCCAGGACCAACCGACCAAGCAACAAGTCAGCCTGCCGCCGGGCGTGGTGGCTATGGCGCCCAATTGCCAGGTGACCCTGGCGGAGTTGGACGAGCTCTTGATCTGGCGCCACGGACTTGCACAAAGCGGCAAGAGCGCCCTGCGCGGGCTGCTCGAACTGGGTGCCATCGAGCACCTGGCAGCGGAGCGCGGCGTGCAGGTCACCCAGGTTCAACTGAACGAGCGCTGGGCCGAGCTGGAACAACAGGTGATCGACAGCGGCGAGGCCAGGGACATGGCCGAGTACCTGCTCAAGAACCACGTGGAGCGCGCCACCTTCCGGCGCTACCTTTCCCTCGGCATCATCCATGAGGAGATGGTGCGCCAGGACCTGGAGATGCCCGCGGGTGCCAAGGTTCCCGGTGAGACCCAGAAGCTCTGGTTGGAGGAGAAGATGACCGGGCTCGGCTACGAGCCCATGCTCTACCCCTGGAAGGACGGCCTGGTGGCCCGCATGGGACCCGTTGAGGTCACCCGCGACCAACTGGCCGAGGAGTTGCGCGCCAAGCTGCCCGACGAGGAGCTGGCCGACGCCAGCTACGAGCTGCTGCTGGAGCAACGCCTGCGCGCGCGCATGCCCGACCTGGCCAGCGAAACCATGGAAGCGGCGGTGGACGATGAGGTCGCCAGGCGCCGCGCGAGCGTCGCCCGCGATGTGCGCTACAAGGGCGCTGAGTACGAACAACTGCTTGCCGCCCAGGGCCTCTCGATTCAGTCCGTGAGGCACGACCCCGCCGTGCGCGCGGCCGCGCTCTCACACCTGTGGATCAATCGCACCCACGACGACGAGGCCTTGCGCCAGGTCTACGAGGCCGAGCGCCCCTTCTTCGACGGCCAGTTCGGCGCCGGGGTGGAAGCCTATGTCTGCCTACTGCATGCCTCGGACGGCGGCACGCCGCTGATCCCGCGCACCTTCGAGGAAGCCGACACGCGTCTGCGCGAGCTAGCTGAGGACGTGCGCGACCTCGCTACCTTCCAAGAGCGCGTCGTGCCCGTCTCCGACGACAAGGGCACGCGCGAAGCCAAGGGCCTCTTGGGCCTGATCACGAGCGGACGCCGCGGCGTCCCCGAAGCCATCCGCAAGGCCATCTTCGTACTGCTCAATGCCGAGTCCGGCGATCTCTCCGGGCGTTTGCTCGGCCCCATCAAACTGAACAGCGGCATGGTGCTGGTGTGCTTGGGCAAGCGTCAGCCGGCCCCCACCTGGAGCTCCATGTCTTTCAAGGTGCACACCGAGCTGCGCCGTCGTCACATTTCCGAAGTGCTCCCCCGCGGACGCGTCGTCACTCTCTTTGATCCCCGCTAGGCAGACGCACCCCATATGTTGATCGCCAAAGTCGTCGGTAGCGTCGTCGCTACCCAGAAGGACGAGAAGCTCGAGAACACCAAGCTCTTGGTGCTCCAGATTCACGACCACGAGAACAAGCCCAAGGACCAGTACGTGGTTGCGGTCGACTCCGTGGGCGCTGGCCCCGGCGACATAGTGCTCTACGCCGCCGGTTCGAGCGCGCGCCAGACGACCCTGACCAAGGATCGCCCCTGCGATGCGGTCACCATGGCCGTGGTCGACTCCTGGGATGTGGACGGTTCGAACGTCTACGAGAAGTGGAACGAGGGCTGAGCGCATGTACCTGGGAAGGGTCATCGGTCGCCTGGTAGCGACCACCCGTTACGAGGGCATGGACGCCGTGCCCCTGCAGTGGCTGCAGCCCCTGGACGAGGACGGTGCTGACATGGGAGGCGCCCTCGTCGCCTGCGCCGCCATCTCCTCGGGCCCCGGCGATCTAGTCCTGTGGGTCGACGGCCGCGAAGCCGCCTTGGCCTTGCCGGACGAGACCTTCGTACCCGTGGACGCCACCATCCTGGGCTTCGTCGAGCAGGCCGCTGGCCCCGCCGGCGACCTCGCTGATGACCGAGCCAAAGAGAACGGCTCATGATCCTCGCCGAAGTCGTCGGCACGGTGGTCACCCCCGTGCAGATCAAGGCCATGGAAGGTCACACCCTACTCATGGTGCGGCCCGTCACGCCCACGGGCGAGCGCGTGGCCAAGACCCGCGTAGCTGTGGACCGCGTCGGCGCCGGCGTGGGCGATCGCGTACTAATCCTGGACGAGGGCAACTCCGCGCGCCAGATCCTCTCCGACAACTCAGCCCCCATCAAGACCATCGTGGTGGCCTTCGTGGACTACGTCAGCGCCCACGGCGCAACGGTGTACAACCACCAAGACACAGGGACCCAAGCATGAGCGCACCCGGCCAGAACTGGAGCGAAGAGGAAACCCGCGGACGCCAAGCACTGTGCCGCATCGGCGCCCTCTGCTACGAGCGCCACTACATCGCAGCCGCCGACGGCAACCTCTCCATGCGGCTCTCCGACGGCACCCTCCTGATCACCCCCACCGGTGCCATGAAGGGCTTCCTCACGCCGACCAACCTGGCCAAGACCGACATGCAAGGTCGCTCCATCGATGACGGTCCCAAGGCCTCCAGCGAGATCCTGATCCACCTGGTGGCCTACGAGGAACGCCCCGACGTCAAAGCCATCATCCACGCCCACCCGCCCTACTCGGTGGCCATGACCGTGGCCAACATCGACCTGCAGGTACCGATCATCCCCGAGATCGTAGTCACCATCGGCGGCATCCCCACCGCGCCCCTAGGTACCCCCGGCACCCCAGAGTTGCCCGAGACCATCCGCGAGATCATCCGCTGCTCCGACACCGTGATCATGAAGAACCACGGTTCGGTCACCGTCGGCGACAACCTGATGGATGCCTACAAGAAGCTCGACATGATCGAGCACACGGCGCACATCCTCTGGCTAGCCCACGTAGCCCGCGGCGGCCTCGAACCGCTGCCGAAGGAAGCCGTGGACAAGCTCCTGGCTACCCGCGCGCACCTCGGCCTCACCGGCCGCAACACGCTCGAGAACAAGTGCGGCATGTGAGTCTTGGGGCACGCTCAGTCGAAGCGCGCTACCGAACCACGCAGACGATAGATGAGTGCGCCGCCGGTGATCGCCGGCGTGGCCATGCAGATCTCGCCTAGGCTGGCTTTGGCGACAATCTCGAACTCGGGCATGGCGCCGATGACGACCACGTCGCCTTCTTCGCTAACCAGGTAGACCAAGCCGTCGGCGGCCACGGGCGAGGCGGTGAAGCCGGCGCCGCCGGAGCCGAGGCGTTCGCGGTAGTGCTCTTCGCCGGTCATGGCGTCGAAGCAAGTGATCACGCCGCTGTCGTAGCAGAGCCAGACGAGGCCGCCGTAAACCAGGGGCGTCTGCATGTAGTTGCCGCGCTTGGTGACCATCCAGGCTAAGTGCTCGCCGTAGCTGCCATCGGCGCTCTCCTTGGGCACGCCCAGGTCGCCGCTGGCGGTGCTCTTGACTGCGAAGAGCGGCTTCTGCGGATGGGATTCGATCAGCGGCCGGTGGTTGCTGGTGAGGTAGATAATGCCGTCCGCTTCCACGGGCGTCGGCACGGGGATGCCTCCGCCGCCCGCCATGCGCCAGCGTTCGCTGCCGTCCTCGAGGGAGTAGCCGCCGATGTGCTTGCAACCGTTGACCACGATCTGGCGCTCGCCTGAGGGCAGAGTCACGGCGGTGGGCGTGCTCCAGCCGTTGACGTCGGCGCGCTCCACGCGCCAGAGTTGCTTGCCGTCGGCAAGGTCGAAGGCGGCCAGGAAGGGCTTGGTCTTCACGTCGGCCTGCACGATGACCTTGCCGTCGGCGATGATCGGCGAGGCGGCGAAGCCCCACTCGAGGTCGGTGGAGTTCCAAGGGCCGCAGTCCATGGGACCGAGCTCCAGGTGCCAGCGCACCTCGCCGCTATCGGCCTCGAAGCAGTAGAGGCCGTGGGAGCCAAAGAAGGCCACAACCGCCCCATCGGCGGCGGCCGGTGTGCAGTTGGCCTGGGTGGCTTTGGTGTGGCGACCGAAGGGCGGCACGGCCTTGATGGCCAGGGTGTTCCAGAGCACTTCGCCGCTCTCGGCGTCGAGCGCTAGCAAGCGGAACTCGGTCTCTACCAAGTCATCGGCGGAGTCGCCGGCGCCGTAGAGGCCGACCTTGAGTTCGGGCTCGTCGCCTGCGGGCACCGCGGTAGCCACAAAGATGCGGCCGTCCAGAATCACCGGCGAGGCATGCGAGAGGCCGGGAATTGGCGTCTTCCAGGTGGGCTCCTCGAATTCCAAGGGTAGGGGCAGGTCGGCGCCGATGCCGCGTGCTTCGGGCCCGCGGAACTGCGGCCAGTCCAGATTCGGCGCCGGAACAGAATCCGGGGCGGAATCCTGCGCGGCGGCGGGCAGGCAGAGCGATAG